>CBFGNP010000323.1:0-5606 GCA_965650095.1 uncultured Pedobacter sp.
GACGGGATGGAAGATTCGGTAAGCGTATCATGATAAGATCATAACAGGAGACCTAGCATCAACAGTTACATGTACGGCAATGCCAGAGCATTGGCCAGTATTGCAGGTATTGCAGGGAATAAAGAACTTGTGCAAAAATATAACGGCAAGGCGGCACAGCTTAAAAAGCTGGTACAGGACAGTTTATGGGATAGCAAAGGCGACTTCTTTAAAACACGTACCCCGAAAGGCGTATTGGTAAATGCCCGTGAGGCGATTGGTTTTATTCCCTGGGATTTTAATCTTCCTGCTGATCAGCCCATATACGCAAAGGCATGGGACCAGCTACTGGATACTGCCGGCTTTAACGCGCCATGGGGATTAACCACAGCGGAAAGAAGAGAGCCGACGTTCAGGACCCGTGGTTCCGGGCATAGCTGTGAATGGGATGGGGCTTTATGGCCTTTTGCCAGCTCGCAGACTTTAAAAGGATTGTCAAATTTACTCACCAGCTATAAACATCATGGGAAGATGACCCCTAAGGTGTTTTATAATGAACTCCATAAATATGCTGTGTCGCATCAAAAGAATGGTAAGCCTTATCTTGGTGAATACCAGGATGAGAAAAACGGAGAATGGCTGAAAGGTGATAACCCAAGAAGCAGTTTTTATAACCACTCCACTTTCTGCGACCTGATCATTAATGACCTGATCGGCATTAAACCACGCGCAGACCAGGCCGTAGGTTTTTATCCGCTTATTCCTGAAGGGGCCTGGGATTGGTTTTCATTGGATAACATCACCTACCATGGAAA
Source organism: uncultured Pedobacter sp. (assembly GCA_965650095.1). Classification (GTDB taxonomy): domain Bacteria; phylum Bacteroidota; class Bacteroidia; order Sphingobacteriales; family Sphingobacteriaceae; genus Pedobacter. The sequence goes on from CBFGNP010000323.1 coordinate 795, forward strand.
AACCCTTAAAGTGGTCTGGGACAAGACCGGCCGCAAATACAACAAAGGCAAAGGCCTGCAGGTGTATGCCAATGGAAAACAGATCTATCAGGCTGCAAATTTAAAGCCAGCCATCATTCAACTGAAGTAATTACTAATTTAATATAGTCTAAATGAAGCTTAACAGCCCATACCTTATTGCCAGATTTTTTAGTGTAATCCTATTGTGCTGTTGCACTGCGGTGTTCAACACCAATGCACAATCGTACTACAACGTCTTAAAATACGGTGCAAAAAATGACAGCAGTAAACTGGCTACCCAAGCCATAAAAAAAGCTATAGATGCGGCTGCCAAAGCTGGTGGCGGTACGGTGTACTTCCCTGCCGGAAAATACCTGACTGGATCCATACATTTAAAGAGTAACATCACCATTTTTATTGACGCCGGTGCAGAACTTCATTTCAGTGATAATTTTGACGACTACCTGCCAATGGTTAAGAGCCGGTATGAGGGCGTGGATGTTACCAGTTTTTCTCCACTGTTTTATGCCTACAAAGCAGAAAATATTGCCATTAAAGGCCTGGGGATCATAGATGGACATGGTAAAAAATGGTGGGATTTTGTTGAAGGATACAAAGAAGGTCAACCCCGTTCCAAATGGCAGTATACGTTTGATGAACTAAATAAGGACATTCTTTTGCCTGATGAGCCAAAGCAGATGAAGCGCGGTTTCCTGCGCCCGCCGTTTATACAGCCTATGTATTGTAAAAATGTGTTGATTGAAGGGATTACCATCCGTAATTCCCCATTCTGGACAATAAATCCGGAGTTTTGCGAGAATGTCACGGTACATGCGGTTACCATCAACAATCCACACTCGCCAAATACAGACGGGATTAATCCTGAATCCTGTAACAATGTGCACATCTCAAACTGCCACATCAGTGTAGGTGACGATTGCATCACCATTAAATCGGGAAAAGATGCTCCGGGTAGAAAGATGGCGGTTCCGGCAGAGAACTATACGATTACCAATTGCACCATGCTTTCTGGTCATGGTGGCGTAGTGATCGGGAGCGAAATGTCGGGTGATGTACGCAAGATCACCATCTCTAATTGCGTGTTCGATGGCACAGACCGTGGAATCCGCATTAAATCTGCACGTGGCAGGGGTGGAATAGTAGAAGAAATCAGAGTGGACAACATCATTATGAAAAATATACAGGAACAGGCCATTGTGCTCGACCTTCAATATGCCAAAACTACTGTTGAACCAGTGTCTGAGCGTACACCACGTTTCAGAAACATCCATTTCAGCAATATCACCGGACAGGTGAACCAGGCTGCTTATTTAAACGGACTGGAGGAGATGCCTATTGATAACATCACGTTTAATGACATCAATATGGAAGCAAAAACAGGTTTCAGCATCCATAATTCGAGCCGCATAGAATTTCACAATGTGCAGGTAAATACAGAAATAGGTCCGGCTGTTAAAGCTGACAACGTTAATGGTTTAACTGTAAACGCATTGAAAAGCTATACGCCTCATGAGAACGCGGCGATAATTGAGCTTAAAGATGTAAATAATGCATTTATTTATAATGCTTTTCCAGCACCAGGCACTCCTGTGTACCTGAAATTAAGTGGAGAAAAAACTAAAGATATTACCCTCGGAAATAATAACTTTAAGCATGCTAAAACTCCGGTGGTAACAGGGAACGAAGTTACAGAGGTAGTGCGGGTTATTTCGGGAGATCCTGTTAAGTAATTTAAGGATGCCCTGTTATTAATTTAATTTGTATCAACATTATAAAGAGATGAATTTCATAAGTTCTTTAGCCTGGAGATCTGCGATATTGATCAGTTTTCTGATCGTCACAAACGCTGCAGCCCAGGAACCTGCGTATCAGTTATGGTATAAGCAGCCTGCAGTGAACTGGACAGATGCATTACCAATTGGCAATGGCCGTATTGGGGCAATGGTGTTTGCCGGGATCAAAAAGGACCGCATTCAGTTTAATGAAGAGACCTTATGGACAGGTGGCCCCCGGGATTATAACCATAAAGGTGCTGCAGGCTATCTGGCTGAGATTAGAAAACTGCTCTTTGAAGGAAAACAGGCAGCGGCAGAAAAGCTGGCAGAGGAAAAATTCATGGGTTCGAAAAGCCTGGCGGGCGACAGGGGCAAATGGGTTGCAGATATGAAATCCCTTAAGGGCATGCAGGGTGATCCGTCAAAGGAAAACTATGATGATGAGCAATGGAAAACAATTTCGGTTCCGAGTTATGAGGGCTGGGAAAGAGTAGGGCTTGAGGGTTTTGATGGTGCAGTATGGCTGCGGACCACCTTTGAAGTACCGGAAAACTGGCTGGGTAAAAACCTGGTGCTCGACCTGAACCGCATCCGGGATCAGGATTTTACTTATGTGAACGGAACGCTTGTCGGCAATACCGATGGCACTTCAGCCAGAAAATATGCCATTCCCGCCAAATTGCTTAAAAAGGGAAAAAACACGATTGCCGTACAGGTACTGAACTATTTTGATAAAGGGGGGATTGCGGGATATAAAGATACCAGCCGTGCGATTTCGGTTTACCCTGAAGGTGAACAGCCAGGAAGCGGCGTGTCACTGGTTAAAGCCTGGAAGTATAAGATCCAGGATGATGAGCCCCCGGAGGTTGCTCAATTTCAGGCCAGTTATCAACCCTTTGGCGATTTGTATCTTAGCTTTAAGAACCAGGCCTCTCAAGTAACCAATTATAAACGGAAGCTGGATTTGAGTACTGCTGTGGCCAGCACGTCCTATACTTTAAACGGAGTAAACTACCTGAGGGAATATTTCGCCAGTCAGCCCAACCAGGCCATTGTCATCCGCTTAACAGCAGATAAAAAAGGTCGAATTAGCCTGGACGCCCTGTTGTCCAGTCCGCATAAATATAGTGCTGTCAAAAAGCTGGATGGAAATACCCTGTCACTTACTTTAAAGGTAAGGGGAGGGGTTTTAAAAGGCGAAAGCCAGCTTAAAGCAGTGGTCACAAAAGGTAAAATACTGGTCAGCCCGGGCAAGATCAGTATCAGCAATGCGGATGATGTTACCTTATATCTAACTGCGGGTACCAATTTTATCAACGATAAAAATGTAAGCGGGAATCCGGCTACGGCCTGTGTCAACGCCATTGCCGGCCTGCGGCAGAAAACTTATGCACAGGTTAAAACAGCCCACATCAAAGAATACCAGAAGTACTATAACACCTTTTCCGTTAATTTTGGGAAAGGAGAAAATGAAAATCTGCCAACAGATGAACGTATAGAACGGTTTGCCGGTTCAAAAGATCCTTCTTTTGCTGCCTTGTTTATGCAGTACGGACGATATTTACTCATTTCAAGTTCCAGGCCAGGAACGCAGCCCGCTAACCTTCAGGGGATATGGAACGACTTGCTTACCCCGCCATGGGGCAGTAAATATACCACCAATATTAACCTGGAAATGAATTACTGGCCAACGGGGATCCTGAATCTGCCTGCGATGAACGAGCCGCTATTTAAGAAGATACATGCACTGGCAAGGAATGGAGCGGTGACGGCAAAAGTACACTATAATGCCAACGGATGGGTACTGCACCACAATACAGATTTGTGGAACGGAACAGCGCCAATAAACGCCTCTAATCATGGTATATGGGTGTCGGGTGCCGGTTGGTTAAGTCAGCACTTATGGGATCATTACTTGTTTACACAAAACAAGTCGTTCCTTAAGGAAGAAGCCTACCCTTTAATGAAACAGGCAGCTGTTTTTTTTGTAGATTTTCTGATAAAAGATCCGAAAACAGGCTGGCTGATCAGTACACCTTCGAACTCTCCGGAAAACGGCGGACTGGTAGCAGGACCAGCAATGGATCATCAGATCATCCGCACGCTGTTTAAAAATTGCATTGCAGCCACAGCAGTATTGGGTACCGATGCAGCATTCAGGAAAACATTAGAAGAGAAGCTTAAGCTGCTTGCACCCAACCAGATCGGTAAATATGGGCAATTGCAGGAATGGCTGGCAGATAAGGATGATACCACCAATAAACACAGGCACGTATCCCACTTGTGGGGGGTACATCCGGGCAATGACATTACCTGGGATACACCGGACATGATGAAAGCGGCACGCCAGTCGCTGATTTACCGGGGCGATGAAGGCACTGGCTGGAGCCTGGCCTGGAAGATCAATTTCTGGGCAAGATTTAAGGACGGTGATCACGCTATGAAAATGGTAAAAATGCTGATCAGTCCGGCAGCAAAAGGCGGTGGTGCTTATGTAAACCTGTTTGATGCACATCCGCCCTTTCAGATTGATGGCAATTTTGGTGGTGCAGCAGGTATTGGGGAAATGCTCTTGCAAAGCCACAGCCAGTTTGTCGAGATATTGCCCGCTTTACCAGCCGATTTACCGGAGGGTGAAGTGAAGGGGATTTGCGCACGCGGTGGCTTTGAGTTAAGTTTTAAATGGAGCGGTGGAGTGCTGACTTCATTGAATGTCTATTCCAAAGCAGGTGGCATTTGTTTGCTGCGCTATGGAAATAAAATTACCAGCATCGCCACCGAGAAGGGGGCAACATATAAATTGAATGGAGATTTGGAGAGATGATGAATAAAAGGAAAGTCGTTGCTTTTCTGATAGGCCTTTTTTTAACGAGCACAGGGTTTACACAAACCCCGGTACGCAAAAGCACTACACTGAATGAGGGATGGCAAAGTATTGCTGATGATATAAATATCAATGCTTACAATGGCTTTGAACAAAGTAGCTTTAACGATAAAGGCTGGACCAAAGTTAATG
>CBFGNP010000324.1:0-5602 GCA_965650095.1 uncultured Pedobacter sp.
CCTGCAGCTTGGATTTGCCGTGATCCCATTGATCCACTTTACCTCTGATAAAAAACTGATGAAAGGTTTTGCCATCAAATCATGGGTAAAGGTGCTGGCATGGGCCAGTTCGCTGATCATCGTTTCCCTGAATGTTAAACTGGTTATTGAAGAGATCAAAACCTGGGGCGCAGAGGGAGGATGGTATATTTATGTCCTGGTAATCCCGATTGCCATCCTTATCGGCTTACTGCTGCTCTATATCTTTATTTATCCGATTATCGGCCGTATAAAACGGGAAACCAGCAATGTACCTCACGGCAAAGCACTGGATATAGATAACATTGAAAAGATCAGCTACACGCGTATTGGCATTACGGTCGACTTCTCTAAAAACGATCGCAATACCATTCGTCATGCGCTAATTCAGGGAGGAAAGCAGGCACATTATCACCTGATCCACGTGGTCGAAACTGCAGCTGCAAGGTATTACGGCGATTCTGCATTGGATTACGAGACCCAAAGTGATACAGAAAACCTTCAAAAATACTGTGATAACCTGGCCGGATTAGGTTATGAGTGTACCCCGCACATCGGTTATGGTGGTACAGTAAAAGCAATTGTCTCTATTACAAAGAAAAAGGACCTCGAATTACTCGTTATGGGTGCCCATGGACATCAGGGTTTAAAAGACCTCATACTCGGCACAACGGTCAATTCTGTTCGTCATAAAGTATCCATCCCTGTACTTATTGTAAGATAAAATTGAGATATTAGCGGATTCTTATGAAAAACGATATCCAGATAAAAAATAAAAGGGCCTTTTTTGATTACCACATTATTGATAAATATAATGCCGGACTGGCCTTGTTGGGCACTGAAATTAAAGCAATAAGACAAGGTAAAGCCAATATGACGGATGCATTCTGCATGTTCATCGGCAACGTGCTTTACGTAAGGAACCTGCACATTTCAGAATATAGTCACAGCTCTTTTCATCACCATGATATCAAGCGCGATCGTGTCCTGCTGCTCCATAAAAAAGAACTTAAAAAGCTGAAGGTAAAAAGTGAGGAAAAAGGCTACACCATTGTACCCTTACGGATATTTACCAATGAAAGGGGCTTTGCCAAAATAGAGATCGCTCTGGCACAAGGTAAAAAAGAATTCGATAAAAGAGACAGCATCAAAGACAGGGAATCCAAACGGGAAATGGACCGGGCTATGAAGGCCTGACCACGATTACCAGGCCTGGTCGCCCACAAGCGGCACAAATCTGAAAGTATCCAGTTCGATCCTTTCAAAATCTGTTTCACTTACACGGATCACAGTTACCATCTTCTGCGAATTCTCGTCTCCCACAGGAATGACCAGGATACCGCCTACCTTCAGTTGTTTCAACAATATTTCCGGTACAAAGGGTGCGCCGGCGGTTACAATGATCTTGTCGTACGGTGCATGTTCAGCGATTCCTTTTGAGCCATCCCCGAAAAAGAAATGTGCATTATAGCCCATACCAGGCAAAACCCTGATGGTGTGCCTGTATATGCTTTCCTGACGCTCGATGGTGTAAACATTAGCCCCAAGCTCCATTAGCACGCAGGTCTGATAGCCGGATCCGGTTCCGATCTCCAGCACCTTATCCCCCTTTTTTATATGGAGCAGTTCGCTCTGGTAAGCTACCGTATAAGGCTGTGAAATGGTTTGTCCATCGCCTATAGGAAATGCAATATCTTTATAGGCCTGGTTCCAAAAGGTTTCATCAAAAAAGAAATGTCTCGGCACTTTAGCTATTGCCTTAAGTACCTCCTTGTCTGCAATCCCTCTCGACTCAAGATGAGCTACCAAGCGCTTTCTTGCACCCTGCTCCCTGTAATTATCAACAAACTTGTATGCCATTTCAGCTCAAAAATAGCTTTTTGAAAACTAATAATTCAATGTTTCCTGCCTGAAATAAGTTTTAAAGGCCTAATCAGCACAGAATCAATCCCAATAAATCTAATAAGGATCAACATCAACCTGTATGTTGACTGCTCTGTAATCTTTTTCACTTTGAAATTGTACAATCGTCTCTTTCAGGATTGATTTCAGCTTCTGGATCGCCGTGTCCTTATCACTTTTAAGAATGACCTGTTTGATGTAATAATTCCTTATTCTGGCCACCATTGGCTGCTCCGGGCCCAAAACACGACTTCCCAGCTGTGCCCGGAGTGCAGTAGCGAAGCGCTGGGCAGCTACATTTAAAAGGTCCTGATCCTTATGCTTAATATTGATGAATATCAGTCTGGTAAATGGCGGGTAATGGAACTGCCTGCGTTCAGCGAGTTCATCGTTGTACATCTCCAGGTACCTGTTTTCGATGACCTGCTTAATAATGCGGTGCGAATCATCGTATGCCTGTATAATCACCTTACCCTGCTTATCTCTTCTCCCCGCCCTCCCCGCTACCTGAGCAAGCAGCTGATAGCTACGTTCAAATGCCCGGAAGTCAGGGTAATTAAACAAAGTATCCGCATTGATTACTCCAATCAGCGTAACGTTATCAAAATCCAGCCCTTTGGCAACCATTTGTGTGCCAATCAAAATATCAGTCTTTTTTTCCTGAAAATCAGAAATGATCTGCTGCAATCCGTTCTTGGTACGCGTGGTGTCCACATCCAGTCTGGCAATTTTAGCTTCCGGAAAAACCAGGCTCAGCTCTTCCTCTACCCTTTCGGTACCAAAGCCTTTCTGTTCAATATGTACAGAGCCGCAGGCCGGGCAAATATTTATACTACTTTGGTGATAACCACAATAATGACAATGCAATTTACCACTCGTTTTATGGAAGGTTAAACTTACATCACAGTTTACACATTTAGGGGCATAGCCACAGGTCGCACAGATCAGAATTGTAGCATAACCCCGGCGGTTCTGAAACAGGATCACCTGCTCTTTTTGCGCCATCGTAAGCGCGATCTCATCAATCAGCTTACTTGAAAAATACGAAACCATTTTCTTCCTTTTCGTTTCTTCTGAAATGCTGACCACCTCATGCAGCGGAAGTTCAACCCCTCCAAAACGTTCATTTACCGTAACCAACCCATACTTATGATTAACCGCATTGTAATAACTTTCGATAGATGGCGTGGCAGAGCCCAGTATGGTTTTTGCCTGATGCAGGTGTGCCAGGTAAACGGCCGTATCTCTGGCTTGATATCTTGGCGATGGCTCCTGCTGCTTATAGGATGATTCATGTTCTTCATCCACTACGATCAGTTTCAGGTCTTTAAAAGGCAAAAATACGGCTGACCTTGCCCCTAATACAACCCGGTATTTGCCGTTCAGGACCTTATTCCAGATCTCTACCCGTTCATTGTTATTAAACTTGGAGTGATATACCCCGATGGCATCGCCAAAATAACGTTGAATGCGCTGCACAATCTGGGTGGTCAAAGCAATTTCCGGTAACAGGAACAAAACCTGTCCGCCTTCCGCTATAGCCTTTTCAATCAGCTTGATATAGATCTGCGTTTTACCCGATGCGGTGACCCCGTGCAACAATACCACGTCCTTCTCTTCAAACTGCATTTCAATTTCCGTTAAGGCCTTGTGCTGTGCCTCGCTCAACTGGAAGTTGAGGACGAAATCATCATCATGCGCTCTAAGCCTGCTAACCGGTCGCTTCTCTAGTCTAAATACCTCCTTATCCAGCAAGGTCTTGAAGGCGGCCTGTCCACAATCACTCTCTTCCAGCAGCTGCTGCCTCGAAACTAAATTCTGCTGCCTTGCCAGCTTTATATAAGTGATTAAGGCATTCAATTGCTTAGGCGCGCGCTCAAGGATCCCGAACAGCTGCTTTAAATTTTCTTCATCCTGATAAAAGGTGTTAAGCGAGACAAAAGATTTTAATAAAGGCTTATATTTCTCTATCACCTCCTCAGCGATGTATATCAGGCCTTTTTCCAGGAGTGAATTGATGATCGGATAAACTGTCTTCTGTCCCAACAAAGCAGAAACATCATCAATCGTTAACCGTTTCTGTTTGTTTAAAGCGGTAACCAGGGTACTTTCCTTATCCGTTAACACCTCTTCCGGCAACACCTCTTCGCGCAATACAATGATGGTTTCACTGGCCAGTTTGAGCCCGGTGGGTAAGGCGGCCGACATCACATCACCTTCATTACAGAGATAATAACCCGTCATCCATTCCCAAAGCTGCAACTGATTGCGGGTAATGATTGGATGTTCATCCACCACGTCAATGATATACTTTGCCTGGTAAAGTTCCGGCGCGGCATGGCCAATATTTTTAATCAATGCGGTATAAATCTTATTTTTACCAAATTGCACCACCACACGCTTTCCTACTTCTACCTGCTCGTTTAAATCAAACGGAACCCGGTAGGTGTAGTTTTTAGACAGTGATAAAGGCAAAATAACCTCCACAAAAAGCGTTTCGCGTTCCTTAAATTGCAGCAGCCCGGCTTCCATTGTTACTTGCGTTTTAATGCTGCTATAAATAACAACAGCCATCCCAGTATGAGACATAAACCGCCAACGGGAGTAATGGGACCAATAGCACTGACAAAACCAAGATTTAAGACCTCACGCGTGGCCAGCAGGTACAGTGATCCGGAAAAAAACACAATACCCAGCGTAAAGAAGATATACGACCAGTCGGTCAGCTTATCGTTACCGCTGGCGGCAAAGCGCGAAAGAAAAAGCAAAGCAAAAGTATGGTAAAACTGATACTCTACCCCTTTAGCCCAGATCTCAAGGGCTCCTGCACTTAGCACATTCTTTAAAGTATGTGCACCAAATGCACCAAACATTACGGCTATAGCACCTGATAATGATGCGGTTAAGAGAATACGTCTACTCATGATTGATCGGCTTTTTAAACCACAAAATTAACAAATTAAGGGCATTTCTGAGGTAATCACAACGATTAAATTAAATACTCAAACTATTCAGTTAAATTTGTAAGCAACAAATGAAATCATCATGATCTTATCCGCACCAAATGAAGCCTAGCAGATCATGGTCGTGTCATCAATTTAAAGCCAGCAAAGACTTGTGAAAAAGATTATAGTTAGTATTATCGTATTGCTTACCGCCATTGTTACGATGGCCTATTTATATTTTTCCAAACTAAATGCAGATCATAAAACTACGGATATAGGCCTCGAGGCCGCCACGGCCAGTTCGGCACTCATCTTCTCCTTTAAAAATGAGAAGGGAATTACGGATATCCTTAAAGAGCAGCCGCTGTTCAGCGAAATCCTTGGCAGCGAAAAATACCGGCAGCTGAGTTCCCTTAAAGACTACCTGCTTCGTTCGCCGGCAATAAGGCAGGCTATACAAAATCAGAACCTGCACATCGGCTTTGTTCCCGGAAAGCAACAGGAAATAGAACTGGTATGCTTTACGCAGCTTGGAAATAAAGCCGATGTGCAGCAACTGTCTCAGTCCCTGAAAGCCGGTGGCGCACAAGTTGAACGCTTAAAAGGTCTGACCAGATTAACCTTGGCCGACAGTACCGTATTTTACCTTGCCCTAAAGGAAAATCTAGTGATCATCTCCAGTTCAAGGCCACAGGTAGCGCTCATTTTAGCGAAAAACTTTAAAGACAGGGCTGATA
>CBFGNP010000325.1:0-5599 GCA_965650095.1 uncultured Pedobacter sp.
AACTATAACTCCGCAATCATCATCAGATTATGAGGTGAGCGTTATGAAAGGCCTCACACAAAACGGGCAGCCAAATGGTACTGTGGTTGCAGATAAAAGTAAATTTGTAGATGCAGTTTACCATCTGAAACGTACAAGTGGAACAGGGGATTTTACGGTAAGGCTGACGTTCCCTGCGAGCCTGAAAGGAAGTGGTTTCAGTGTGCCAGGTGTTGCTTTTGGTGTAGCAGGTTACAACGGTACTAACTGGACAGCTGTTACAGGTAGTGGTAACAATACAGAAAATTATGCAACAACAACTTTTAATACCAATAGCGCAGGCGTTTATCGGGTAGAGATAGATGAGGCTCTGCCTTTGAATTTTCTAAACGTAGAAATAAAGGCAAAAGACAATTTCAGGAGAGCAGAAGTGTCATGGCCAACCTTGCCGATGGTTTCCGTCAGCAGTGATAAGGGAACAGAAATCAGTAAAGGGGAAACCATACTGCTTACCGCAACAGGTGGCAGCAGCTATGTATGGGCAGATGCAGATGGTATTGTAAGCGGAAAGAATACGGCCGTACTTGAGGTACGGCCAACCCAGACGACAACCTATTCTGTAACCGCTACCCATGCCAGCGGCTGTACGGAACGCAAGGCTATTAAATTAATCGTGCTGGAAGATTTTGTGAAGATCAAGGCAACCAATATCATGTCGCCAAACGGTGATGGGGTGAATGATAAATGGGTGATCGATAATATTGACCTTTATCCGAACAACGAGGTGAGGGTATTTGACAAAGTCGGCCATTTCATTTATGGTAAGAAAGGTTATGACAACAGTTGGGAAGGCACCTTAAATGGAGCGCCACTGGCTGAAGGCAGCTATTACTATAGCATAGATTTTGGAACGGGCAAGCCACCTTTCAGAGGTTTCATTACCATTACCAGGCCAGAGTAAACAGCATAAAACAGAGATGAAACGATACATAAAACCTTAGTACTGATTACGATTAGCCTAATCATTACCACCTCGGTAAAAGCACAGTTGAACCGTTTATGCGGCCAGTACTATGTCAATCAATACCTGATCAACCCGGCCTTTGCCGGGGCAGGTGAGGATTTAAAGCTTAATGGTGGCCGAATTGACAAACCAGCACTGGTTTTTTACACGAATGAACGAATATTAATGCTTATTGCATAATTATTCCCAACTTCCTTTTATGGAAATGTTCATACTATCGTTTTTTATTTCCAAGTCAATAGGGAATATTATTTTATAGTCATCCATATTTACCTCACAGCTGCTGATATAACCCGTGACGTCTCCCCGCAACTCAAAGTGGTATGCATTCTTATACAATTTCATCGGCAATGATGGATGAATTATAAAAGTTGCCGGCAGAGTAAGGTTACTTGGATATAAATCTGTATGGGCGATGGCGGTCGATGTATTATCTTCAAAAACTTCAAAATAAAGTTGTTGGGTAGGAGCATTTTTGCTCCCATAATCATTCAGGGTTATTGTTTTTAGACTGAATTTTTTGTCGTCCTTGGCACAACTGACATAGAACAGCACAAGGAACAGTGCAAATATTTTTTTCATAGTTATTATTTTTTTAGGTACATAACGCTGTTTTCCATAACCTATGCCGGAGAAAGCCTCCGTGACCTTAAATAAACTGCGGTCCTGTTCAGGTATGGAAATAGGGCGATGAGCAGTAAAGTCGCAGCAATTATCAGCGACATCAGTTCGTAGTAGTCCATTGCAAAGCGAAGCTGCCCCTGTGCGTTAATGCTGCTCACCAAAAATTTGTTAGACGCCTTTGCCGCTGGCCCCGGGGCTAAACCATTTGCGACTAAGCGTTGCGATTGAGTTTGAATTGTTTGCCTTACTACAGGATCAATTTTTGTAAGGTGGTCCTGGAACGCATTGTAATGCCGGCTTCTTGAAAAAAGTTCAAAGTAATTGATGATCCCAATACTGACACAAAAACCAAGGTACCGGATCGCCAGGCAAATTGCCGATGCCGATGCACCTAATGATACAGGTACTGAAGAAATGGAATAAACAATAGTGGGGACCATGATCATGCCGACACCAAGCCCCTGGATAAACAAGGGTATGAAATAATTGTGCTCATCTGCCTGCACATCAAAAAGGAAAAACATGCTGCCATGAAAGATTAGTAATAACAAGAATCCAGGCAGCCAGGTGTAACGTATCCGTTTTTTTTGTAGCGTCATGCAACAGGCAACAACCACGCCTGTAATCAGTCCCAGGAGATTAAACAAGTTAATATAGGAAACATGCATCGGGTCAAAATGTAATACGTTAGCAAAGAAACCATTAGTAATTCCGGATGCAAAGCGGCAGATATACATCACAAATAATACCAACAAGCCAACCTTAAAGTTCCGGAAGCGAAAGGTACGCAGGTCAATATAGGGGCGCTTCATACTTTTCTGGCGCAGCATATATAAAATGGCAAGACCTGCAATAGCAATAACACTATATCTGATCCTTTGATCGCCCAGCCAGTAGTATTCCTGCCCGTAGATCATGACATAACCGAACAGGCAAAGCGCCGCACTGTAAATGAAAAAGCTTTGCCAGTCCAGCTTATACAATGGAAAGCGGACATTGAGCCGGATATTATTCATGGTAAGCAACAAAAGGACGAGGCACGGCAGGTAAGAGAACAACGCCCCTTTATACACGATATTAAAATTGTATGTGTCGATCAGGTCAGCAGTTACGAAATTATTGAACGGGATTGCGCATAGCAGTAAGCCAAAGAAAACAGAGAAGCTTATTTCCCTCGCACGCTCACTGTGCAACCGGGTAAACATAAGGGCCAGGGAAAGGTTTACGGTACTCGAGAAAAGCATTCCCTGGATAAACCTGACCGGGAAAAGGATATACAATTCCTGGGTATGATAGCAAATAAAGCTGGTCGCTATGAGCAGGAAGGTAAAAAGGATAAAATACTCCCTGGTGGCCAGGTAGGTAAAGAACCTACGTTCCAGGCTATAAAAACCAACATATCCTGCATAGAAAAGTGCAACAGCGAATTGGATGTCCGCGGGCTCGCTGCCATAGTAGCCGGCCGCTGCATTTATATTTGCCAGCGGAAGGAAGAACAGCACGATGCTCGGCAGGAGCAAGAGAAACAGAATAATTTTCACGAGCCATTCCGGAGCCCAGGATCGGAAAATAGGAACTATATTATCCATGATTCTGGCCTTTGGGTATATAAACATTTACATTCATCCCGACTTTTAGTACGTCAATATCTTTCCGGTCTCCATCAATACGGATACGGACAGGGACGCGCTGTACGATCTTAACATAGTTGCCGGTAGAGTTATCCGGCGGTAGAAGTGAAAAACTTGAACCGGTAGCCGGTGACAGGGAGATGATCGTCCCTCTAAATTCCCTGTCCGGGTAAGCGTCAGCAATTACCCTTACCGAATCGCCTATACGCATATGCTCCACCTGAGTTTCCTTATAGTTGGCGACCACCCATTTATCCGTTTCGTTGTTGACGATAAAGGCAAGAATTTCCCCTGCATCTATCATTTGCCCTACTTCAATGGTCCGCCTGCCTATCCTGCCATCATAAGATGCGGTAATTATGGTATAGCTTACATCCAGCTTATGCCTGTCTAGTAAGGCTTTTAGCCGCGTAGTTTCTGCCATGACTACGGCTTGCTCCGCTTTAATATCCTCTATGCGGGAAATGGCAGCATCATAATTATCCTGTGCTGACCGGTAGTCACTGGTATTTACATCCAATGTCGCCCGCATATTTTCTAGTTGCTGTTTAGTTGCCGCCTCTTCATTATAAAGTTGATGGTAACGGTCGTAATCGAGCTGTTGTTTCCAGACCTTTGCTTTTGTTGCAGTGACCTGTGCTTTGGCAGATCCGGCAGTCTTTTCCAGTGTACGGATATTGCTCTCCAGTACCTTTAGCTGTGCTTCCGACCTTTGAATAGATGCCTCTGTTTGCTGCTGTTGCAGGATATATTCCCTGTTATCAATAATGAGGAGGGTGTCGCCTTTCTTGACATGCTGGTTTTCCTCAAATTTGACTGCAACGATGAAACCCCCTGCCCTTGAAATAACAGGGTTTACATATTCCTCGACCTGTGCATCGTTAGTCTGTTCATACTTATAATATCCCCAAATGGTAAAAATCCCCCAGATCACAAGCACTATTACTATAATGCCTGCTATCCATCCGGTGATCTTTGTAATCAGCCTGTCTGTAACGGTGTATTTCTTATTCATTGTATATTTATAGAACGCCTGTAATGTTTTGGAGCAAATAGTATTTGTTTTGTGCCATGATGCGGGCCGCCGCTAGTTCGAAGCGGGTTTGTAGTACCTGCAGGTCAGCATCCAGCAGATCAGTGACCAGCGAGGCCTGGTTGAAATAAGTGTTTTTGATAATGCGGGCATTTTCCTCTGCCTGTACAACATTAACCCCTGCCACATCAATCTGCACCATTGCTTCTATATAGCGCAGGAATGCTTCTCTCACCTCCTGGCGTACTTTATCCTCTGTATCTTTGTGAGCTTCTTCTTCCAGCTCCAGTTCCAGCTTTGCTGCCCTGACTTTATGGATATTATGGTACAGCCCGGATATAGGGAAGGATGCCTTAAGGCCGGCAACGCCCAGTGAATACCAGTATGGATTGTATGGGAACAGGAATATTTGAGGGTTGGCGTAATAGAACTCCCCGTACATGCCGAGTTTAGGGCGCACGTTGGCCTTTACCTGCCTCAGGTGTATTTTACTGAGTTCTGTCTTTTGTTCTGAAATATGATAGGGAAAGGAATGGTGCATCGCTTCGGCGAGATAGTGCTCATAGGTGATATGCTCATCATGATGCGTAATCAGGTCAGTGGGAAGAATAGCTCTTTCATCCGGCTCACCAATAATAATATTTAGCTTCTGGCTTGTGATCAATATGTCGTTTTCAATGGTCACCATCGCCATCTTCCGTTTGGACAACTCAAGCTCCACCCGTAATACATCGCTTCTGAGTACTGTGCCGTTTTTGTGGAAGGCCCTGATCTCTTTCAGTTGCTTTTCCTGGTCTGCAATATCCTCCATGATGAGATTTCTGAAAATAAGGGACTTCTGTAAGTCGAGGTACAGGGCTGCGGTCCTGTAATGGATGTCGGATACCGCCTGGTCTTTTTGGATCAGGCTGATCCGGTACAGCGTTTTGTCCTGCTCTATTTTCAGGTTTGTCTTATTGCCATTATAAAGGTTGAGATAAAAATCCGCACCCGCCCGGTAGAGGGTATGGATAATTTCGTGTTGGGTGGGTTTAGAAAACAGTCCATGCTCATAGATAGGGATATTGGGTGCTTTTTCTGCGCTGCCCATCACGCCAATTTCCGGGTATCGTTCCACTCTGGCATCTGTAACTTCTTCATGGGCAATACCGGAGGCTTTCTTTTTTATTTCCACCAACCGGCTGTACTCATCTGCTTTTTGCCAGGTTTCAGATAGCGAGATCTTAAGGGTATCATTTGCCGGATGAATTATTTGGCCATAAGAAGGAAAAACAGCTCCTGTAAACAATAAGCCGGATAAGAATGAAA
>CBFGNP010000326.1:0-5550 GCA_965650095.1 uncultured Pedobacter sp.
ATAGTAGCCACCTTCCGGGTAAGTGCTATTGACTCTTTAAAAGAAAAGTCCAATCAGTTCGTATGACTGAATTTTATGATTGAAGCAGGCTGCTTAAGATTCAGCCTCCGATTAATTTAATTGGAGTAAAGCAGGGCCAAATTCCTCAAATAAGATGGATTCCTTTGCTATTCCCATTGCAATCAGATCCTGATATTGCTTACGAATGAAAGCCGCAGGTCCGCATATGTAATATTTGGCACCAGAATATCTTGGCAATGACCCTATTTTCTGGAGATCAAGAAACCCTTCTTTCACTCCGTCCATTTTGTCAAATTCAGTTGGAGTGTCGTAAAAAATATGTTGCTCTATTTGTTCTCTTTCACTTACAATTTGATCCAGCTGGTGTTTAAAAGCATGTACCGAGCGGTTGCGGCATCCATGCAGCCAGGTGATCGGATAAGCATAATCTTTTTCGACCAGGTTTTGAAGCATGCTGATCATCGGCGTTAATCCCACTCCGCCGCTAATCAGAACTACCGGACTGGCAAGATCGTCGGCAAGCTGAAAATCACCAGCAGGAGGAGTCAGATCTACAACATCACCTACTTTTACCGAGTCATGAAGATGGTTACTGATTAATCCGTTGGTGTCCAAATCCACTCCCTTTTCGGCTTTTACAGAAATCCGGTAATAATCCTGCGTCGGTGCGCTTGAGACGCTGTACTGACGGGCTTGGTACAGACTCATTTCTGGCAAAAACACTCTTATACTGATATATTGCCCTGGGATATGTGCCATAACCTTACCACCATCGGCAGGAAAAAGGTAGAAGGATGTAATTTCAGCCGATTCCTTAACTTTTCTACTCACCTTGAATGGCCTCCAACCTGTCCAGCCATGTTGCTCAGCCACTTTGTGCTGGTAAAGTTTAGCTTCGTGGCCCGACATCAGATCTGCCAGCTGTTGATAAGCAGCAGTCCAGGCATCTATAATTCCCGGTGTTGCAGCACCTCCTAAAACTTCCTGAATCGAGGCGATTAAATGATTGCCTACGATTTGTTATTGTTCAGGTCTGATGTCTAAGCTTACATGCTTATGCCCTATCCGGTCTACCACTGGCATCAATACACCTGGATTTGCAATATTCTCTGCATAGGCCAGAACAGCCATGGCAAGGGCAGTTTGCTGTTTACCACTTTGCTGGTTTCCCATATTGAAGAGATTTTTCAGTTCGGGATTATGGCTAAACATCCTGGCATAAAAATGTTTGGTTAACATTACTCCGTTCTCTTTTAAAACTGGCACTGTAGCGCTGATCAATTGTTTTTGTTCACTAGTCATAATAAATATATAAATACCTTTTTATCCTTTATTTAGTCAGATTTTTTATTTTTTCAATTTAGTAATCCCCAGGTTCAAATCATCATTAAAATCAGATATGGATGTTTCCTGAAGCATTTGCTGGATTTTATTGCGGATCTCTTTAAATTCATGGTGTAAAGGACAGGGATTCGTCTCAGCGCAATATTCTAAACCCAAGCCGCATCCGGTAAATAAACTTTTGCCGTCAACCGCCTCTACGACATCTGACAAAGGCCTTTTTAACGCTGAAGCATCCATATAAAAGCCGCCATTTGGTCCTTTTACCGACTGGACAATTCCCTTTTTGCTCAGGTCTTGTAAGATCTTGGCAAGGAAATGTTCGGGCGAATCGATACCGGTCGAAATTTCTTTTATCCCCACCCTACTGCCGCCAGCTGTCCGATGAGCGATGAAGAACACCGACCGCATTGCATATTCACATGTCTTTGAAAAAATTCCCATCTGCGGGACAAATGTAAAACATATGACTCAATAATAAAAGATATACTTATCTTTTATTATTGAGTCATAGTTAATCTGGCATTATAGTTCCGTAGCGGTAGGTCTATGCAAGAGGCATACTAGGCCTATCCTTGTTTATCAATCCGGCCTTATAACAGCCAACATTTAACTTTTGATATAATGTAAAAATTCTTCCTTCCTTTTAGTCTCCAAGAAAGCTCCATTATATTGAGCGGTGACAGTGCTGCTGTTTACGTCTCTAATTCCTCGTGAAGAAACGCACAAATGTGTTGCTTCGATTACAACCGCAACATCTTCAGTTTGCAAAACAGCGCCCAATTCGTTGGCGATCTGGACAGTTAAACGTTCCTGAACCTGTGGCCTTTGTGCATAGTACTGAACAACCCTGTTCAATTTAGATAAGCCGATCACTTTTCCAGATGAAATATACGCAATGTGAACCTTACCAATAATCGGAACAAAATGATGCTCGCAATGGGAATATAGTGTGATGTTCTTTTCCACCAGCATTTGATTGTACTGGTATTTGTTATCAAATAAAGTCATCTCCGGCTTATGTGCAGGATTTAATCCACGGAACACCTCTTTCACAAACATTTTAGCCACACGGCCGGGAGTCCCGCTGAGACTGTCGTCTGTTAAGTCCAAGCCCAGGGTCTGCATAATCTCCCGGAAATGGATGGAGATCAGTTTTATCTTTTCTTCATCATTCAGATCGAAAGCATCTGTTCGAAGGGGCGTATCATAGGAAGTCCCGACATGCTGTTCACCCAATAAATCTGCAAGTTCGGATGTCGGGTCAACCGCTCTAATACGCAATGGAAGCGCCTTTATAGGATGGCGAACATCCTGTATCGCCAATATTTTATCGATCGGTCTGGCCATGCTAAGATATTAATTTTGTAGTGCCAGACATTTTCGCGAGGGAAAAAGCACCAATGGCCATAGCCAGGTCCCTCACCGCCACATCCAGATAATTACCACTTGCCAGTAAAGTCAAAGCAATAAGCACCAGCCAGACACAGACCAGGTATCCACCCTTTTGCGGATTCAGAAAAACAAGGATCCCGGCTATAATTTCAATTACCCCAACGATCATCATAAATACATGATCACTGAAAGGCAGCATAGACTTTAAAGAAGGATTAAGGTATTGAGACCAATCTGTTAAAAGATTGGTAAACTTATCAGCACCTGCGACAATGGGTATTAAGCCATAAGTAAATTTTAATAACGTCTGAATAGAACTGATGTTTTTAGTTTGAGTTTCCATAATGAATTTCTTTTTTACACATTAGAGAACGCCCAAAAAAAAGGGTTACAAATTTTAAAGACGATCTTCATGTCCGTTCACCACTACCAGCACTAACCGGGACTTTAAGCGATAGCGCAGTAGTTTTTGCAAACGCATGAAAAGACCAAAAGTTTTGTACTCCCTACCGGAAGGCTACCTAGGTCCCGACAAGGTCGAGCAGAGCGCCTTGAAAGGCTAATATGAATATCCGGGTATTTCAGCAAAAATGACGTGTGAGGATCGGCTCTTCCAATTTAATTATGTTAATTTGCAATGTAACTTTTAACACTATTTAACATTAACTGTTTAACGTTTTTTTGATATTTACACCCATGTTTAAAGAAATTCGCAATAAGTATATTCGTTATCCAAGCATATTCCTTTTTTGTCTCATTCTCTTTTTTTGTGCATTGCAACTGAATTTCTTATGGCTATTTGGTTACTCCCCTTCTATTAAAGATATCAAAACACCAACACTTCGGGTAGGTTCAGAACTGTACACTTCAGATGGAAAATTAATCGGCCGTTACTACAAGGAAAACCGCACCCCGGTGAATTTCAACGAAATATCACCCAGCGTGATCAACGCACTTGTCGCAACGGAAGATGTCCGTTTCTACAAACATATGGGTATTGATTTCCGTTCACTGCTCTCCAGCGGGATTTCAACTGCCACCGGAGATAGGCGCGGGGCAAGTACAATTACACAACAGCTGGCAAAAAATCTATATCGTACAAGATACAATAAGTCGCAAGGCTTTCTAAGCCACATCCCTGTTCTGCGAACCATTATCGCCAAGCTGAAAGAATGGCTTACTGCCGTCAAACTGGAATCCAACTATTCAAAAAATGATATCCTTACCATGTATCTGAATACGGTTTCATTTGGTAATAATGCCTACGGTATTAAAACAGCCGCGCGTATCTACTTCGATAAAGAAGCCAACCAACTGGAAGTACCGGAATCAGCCCTCTTGGTGGGTATGCTAAAGGGTACCACCACTTATAATCCAATCAGAAATCCGGAAAAAGCTTTGGAGCGCCGTAATGTCGCCCTGGCACAGATGAACAAATACAATTATATTTCTGCGGCAGAACTGAATACTTACAAAGCCACTCCAATAAAACTGAATCAAGGAAGCATCGATGAGGGCAGTGATGGCGATTCTTATTTAAGAGCAGCGGTAGATAAGTATCTTGAAAAATGGTGTAAAGACAATGGATACGATCTCTATGAGGATGGATTAAAGATCTATACGACCATTGATTCCAAACTTCAGCAATATGCTGAGGAAGCTGTAGCAGATCAGATGAAAACCATCCAAAGAAGGTTTTATAACGTTTGGGGCAATGAAGACCCCTGGGAAGATTCCGAGAAGAAAAAAGTAGACTTTCCTGATCGGGCCATGCGCAACCTTCCTATTTATAAGCTGCTGGAAAAAAAATACCCCAACGCACCCGATTCTGTGACAGCATGGTTCAACAAAAAGAAAAAGATGAAGATCTTTACCTGGAAAGGTGACCGGGATACACTTTTTTCCACGATGGACTCCATCCGCTATTACGGAAAAATGATGAATACCGGAATGATGACGCTCGATCCCTTTAATGGTAAAATCAAGGTCTGGGTAGGTGGTATTGACCATAAATATTTTAAATACGATCACGTTAACCAGGCAAAAAGACAAGCCGGCTCTACATTTAAGCCTTTTGCTTACCTGGCAGCATTGGAAAGCGGAATGAGTCCCTGTGATAAATTTACCGACAAGCCAGTTCGGATCGCCTATCAGGAAAAAGGGAAAACGGAATATTGGGAGCCTAAAAATGCTGACTGGAGTGTAAGTTACCGCGAAATGTCGCTCCGTTGGGCAATGGCTAAATCAGTAAACACCATCACCGCCCAGGTTACAGAAAAAGTAGGCTGGGACAATGTGGTAAAATGGGCTCATGAATGCGGCATTGATAGCCACCTGGAGTCTGTTCCATCGGTTAGCCTGGGTCCAAATGATGTATCTGTATTTGAAATGGTTAAAGCATATGGCACTTTTTTAAATGGAGGTATGAAAACAGATCCGATTCTTGTGGAGAAGATCACGGATCTGGATGGTAACATCATCGAAGAATTTACGGCAAAAGTGAAAAGGGTGTTAACTGAAGAGATATCCTGGCTGATGCTGTACATGTTCAGAGGAGGAATGGAGGAGCCCGGCGGCACTTCGCAGGCTTTATGGGAATGGGACCTTTGGAAAAAGAACAACCAGATTGGAGGAAAGACAGGAACATCAAGCGATTACGTAGATGCATGGTATATGGGAATCACGAAAGACCTGGTAACCGGTGTTTGGGTGGGCTGCGACGAACGTACAGCACACTTTAAAAACGGAGAAACAGGCGAAGGCTCAAGAACAGCGCTACCTATTTTTGCCAAA
>CBFGNP010000327.1:0-5503 GCA_965650095.1 uncultured Pedobacter sp.
AATTGCAAATGCAATGCCTACCTTGCGTGATGTGGTGATCCGCGATCTCCTGGTGGAGGGCGCGGTTAATCCAATCGCTAATAATGATCCTAATGCCGACCGGAGGGTAAGATCTTACATGAATGCGCCGAGCCGCGCAGGTATTTTGTTTTCGGCTGAAAAAATGGATCAAATACAAAATGTTCTCTTAGAGAATGTAACGGTGCAGAACTTTACAAAAAATGGGGTTTCTATTCGTGGGGCGAAAAAGGTAACCATCAATAAATGCGATTTTAGTGATAATGGCGCAAGTGTGGTGCCCGGGGCGGGATTTCATCATAATCTTCACCTCAATCATAGTTCGGATATTCTTGTGAAAAATAGCCGGTTTGATACCTCACCCTGGGGTAATGGCATTGATATATCGTTTTGCCGAAATGTGCAACTGACAGACAATGAGATTGCAAGGAATAAATGTTCTGGTATTAGGTTCATGGAAAGTGACATGCTTAAGATCTCGGGGAATTTGCTGGAAGGCAATGATGAGTACGGGGTGTTTTCGGATAATCTGACAGGTCGCTTTTTTCATGCCGATCTGATAAATAATTATCTGTATTATAATGGAAAAAATAGCAGCTCACTTAAAGAGTCAGAAAGCGATATGAGACAAAAGGGAAATATTTTAATTGGGAACGGCATCTAGTATCATACTATCTTTTTTAAAATATTCATATGAAGTTCTCCTCGTTGATGATTAAAACGATCTGTTTAACTGTCCTGTCCTCTGCAGTTTTAAAAACAAAATCGCAGCATGTAAAAGTGGTTTGTATCGGCGCTAGTATAACCTATGGCGCAGGAATAGAAAATAGGGACAAGAATTCTTACCCCGCCCAGCTACAGACCATCTTGGGTAAGTCCTTTACAGTATATAACTATGGTGTTAGTGGATGCACTTTACTTAAAAAAGGTGACCGCCCATACTGGGCTACCAGGCAATATCAGGAAGCATTATCCATAAACCCAGATGTAGTAGTTATTGATTTGGGAGGAAACGATAGTAAGTTGATCAATCGCATTTACATAGATGAATTTGAACAAGATTATCGTGATTTTATCCGTTCTTTTTCAGAATTGCCATCACAGCCGAGAATAATTCTATTATCGGCGATGCCATCTTTCGTTAGAGATACAACCGGGATTTGGGATCAGGAAATTATACATAAAATAAATCCGAAAATTCAAAATGTCGCCTTTAGCGAAGGTAAAGAAATTATAGACATGCATTCGCCGTTTATCGACAAGGAAAGCATCATGTCTGATAAAATTCATCCTAATAAGGAAGGCGCAGCCATTATTGCCGAAGCTGTCTCTACAATCCTGTTAACACAAAGGGATAAAACCTATGATATCATTTCTTCGTTTAAATTCCCTATCAGGAAGTCGTCCTTTTATGGGTATGAATGTGCGGATTTTTCTTTTGAAGGCAGGTCGGGCAAAATTGTGAAGCCAAAGCTGACGGCCAAAGGTCGTCCCTGGGTTTGGCGTGCCCGTTTTTGGGGGCATGAGCCACAAACAGATATTGCCCTGTTACAAAACGGTTTCCATATTGTGTATTGTGACGTGGCGGAATTGTTTGGTAATGCTAAGGCTATCACAGCCTGGGATAACTTTTACTCCTTACTGCGAAAAGCTGGCTTAGGTAAAAAAGCAGTTATGCAGGGTATGAGCCGTGGCGGTATTTACGTATTTAACTGGGCTGCGAAAAACCCTGATAAGGTAGCTGCTGTCTATGTAGATAATCCTCTGCTGAATATATCCGCATGGGCGGATACAATGTTCAAAGCGTCGGAAGGAAAAAATCCAATGCTCAAGGCTTTTATGTCAGATTATAATCTAAAAGACGAAGAAGATATAAAAGCTTTTAAGAAAAATCCTGTGGATCAGGTGAAGCAAATTGTAAAAGGAAGATATCCAATACTCATCGTATGCGCAGATGCCGATAAGGACGTTTTGCCACGGGAAAATACCTTGCTGTTTGCGCAAAAAATAAAAGCAGCTAAAGGAAACATTACTGTCATCCATAAGCCTGGCTTTAAACATCATCCGCATAGCTTTCCGAATCCTAAACCAATTGTTGACTTCATACTCCAGGCTACAAATGATGACTTGCCATCTTTGGGAAATAGAAAACCATTATAGAATTAAATATAGTTGATAACGAGATGATATTCTTAAATGGTCAACGAATAATTTGATGAAACTGGTATAATTAACAATTTATTAAGTAGGAATTAATGGTCTGTCTTTTCTTTGCCGTTAAATAAGATTTTAATTTAACCAAATTGTATGAGCTTGATAGCTAAAGAGAAAATTGAGGCAGGACTTAGATTTTGTATAACCAGTACATTTTTATTACTTGCAGGGAATACTGTAACCGCACAAAAGCTGACCTCGTTTGTTGATCCTTTCATTGGTTCGGGTTCACATGGACACGTTTTTGTTGGTGCCAGTGTTCCGTTTGGAGGAGTGCAGCTAGGTCCCGATAATTTTTATAAAGGCTGGGACTGGTGCTCAGGCTATAACTATCAGGATAGCGTGATCAGGGGTTTTGCACACACTCATTTAAGTGGAACCGGGATTGGCGATCTGTCTGATATATTGATTATGCCTTATACCGGGACAATAAAGACAGATAAAGGACAGGAAACCCTGCCGGCTAGTGGGTATGCATCCTTGTTTTCACACAAAGATGAACAAGCCAAACCAGGGTATTATGCGGTTAAACTGGCAAATGGCGTAGCGGTAAAATTAACTGCTACCGAGCGTGTAGGTTTTCATCAGTACCACTTTCCTGCCGGAAAACAAGCCAGGGTGATCATTGATCTTAAAGAAGGAATTAACGACCGTTCTACTGAAACTTTTATTGAGCAGGTAGATGATTTTACTTTTAAAGGTTACCGTGCTTCTTCCGGCTGGGCGAAGACGCAGTTGATCTATTTTGCAATAAAGTCTTCCGTACCAGTAAAAAACTTTGCTGTATATAACGGGGATAAACTTCTTAAAGGAAAGGCGGCTAAAGATAAGGCTGTTAAGGGGCTGATGAGTTTTGATCAGGCTCCGGAACTGTTACAGCTCAAGGTAGGCATTTCGCCTGTCAGCTCAGAAAATGCACTGGCAAATATAGAGGCTGAGATTCCTGATTGGGATTTTGAACATGTAGTTAAGTTGGCCGATGATAAATGGGATAAAGAACTTTCAAAGCTTACGGTTGAAACAGATGATACCGCAGAAAAGAAAATCTTTTATACTGCATTATACCATACTATGATCAATCCGTCTTTGTTTGATGACCATAATGGGGACTACCGCGGCACCGACAAGAAAGTTTATACCAAAACAGGCTTTACAAATTACAGTGTATTCTCAACCTGGGATACCTATAGGGCTACACATCCGCTTTTTCTACTCACTCAGCCTAAACGTGTAAGCGATATGATCAATTCTATGTTGGCTATTAACGATCAGCAGGGCAGATTGCCGATGTGGCATTTAATGGGTTATGAAACGGGCACTATGGTAGGCATGAGTAGCAGACAGATAGTGGCCGAAGCATATTTAAAAGGAATAAAGGGGTTTGATGGAGAAAAAGCTTTTAACGCGTTAAAAACTTCCTCTATGATCGATACTTTGGGATTGCAGTATGTACAGAACCTCAAACCAATACCCACAGATAAGGAAAGTCGGCCGGTGGCCAAAGGACTGGAATACGCTATAGGAGATGGAAGTATAGCCCTGATGGCGAAAAAGATGGGAAAAACAAAAGATTATAATTACTTTAAGAAGAGGGCCGAAAATTATAAACTGTATTTCGATCCGTCTGACAAGTTCCTTAAAGGTAAGCGTTCTGACGGTAGCTGGGCTCCAAGCTTTGACCCACTCAAATCTAAAAATAATTTATATGCCGAGGGAAATGCATGGCAATACATTTGGTTGGCACCGCAGGATATACCTGGTTTGATTAAGTTGCTTGGCGGTGAAAAAGCTTTTAATACCAGATTGGATGAGTTTTTTACGCTTCCTTATCAGGAAGATGGTGCATTAGCCGATATGACCGGGCTTATAGGGCAATATGCACATGGAAATGAACCAGGACATCATGTTACTTATTTGTACAATTATACCGGTCAGCAATGGAAAACTGCCGAGAAAGTAAGACATATAATGAAGACTATGTATCACGACCGTGTAGATGGGATAATCGGTAATGAAGATTGCGGACAGATGTCTGCCTGGTATGTGTTTTCTTCACTTGGCTTTTATCCTGTGTTTCCCGCGTCCGGCGTGTATGCCATTGGGAGTCCAATATTTGACCGGGCGACAATTAATTTAGAAGGGGGTAAAAAATTCACCGTTGAAACAGTGAATAACAGCGATAAGAACATATATGTTCAGCACATTACCTTAAATGGGAAGAAGTATGAAAATAGCTACCTGCTACATTCTGATCTTATAAATGGTGGTAAAATGATCTTCACAATGGGGGATAGACCCAATACTAATTTTGGGAAATTGAAAAATAATCGTCCTGTACAATAAGCCATGAATTTTT
Source organism: uncultured Pedobacter sp. (assembly GCA_965650095.1). GTDB lineage: Bacteria > Bacteroidota > Bacteroidia > Sphingobacteriales > Sphingobacteriaceae > Pedobacter. The sequence continues at coordinate 4,589 of CBFGNP010000327.1, forward strand.
GTTATAAGTGTAAAAATATATATCTCTTCATTAATCATTCAATCTTTATCAAATGGTGTATAAAACAACTTTAGTTTTTTTGCTGGCGCTGTTACTATATTCTTTTATTCCAGCGCCTTCATCTGAAGACAAGCAGTGGATCGACTTTAATAAAAATGGGAAGATGGATATTTACGAGGACAGATCAAACCCGGTTGAATCCCGGGTAAATGATCTTCTCCGACAAATGACAATGGAGGAGAAGACCTGTCAACTGGTCACGTTATATGGGTACGGAGCCTTTTTAAAGGATCGACTGCCGGCTGACTCCTGGAAAGACAGTGTCTGGAAAGATGGAATTGCCAATATTGATGAGCAGCTTACAGGATACCGGAAGGATACAGTTTACGCCTACCCTTACTCTTCTCACTCCGAAGCCATAAATACTATCCAAAGATGGTTTATTGAACAGACACGTCTCGGAATCCCTGTCGATTTTACTACCGAAGGGATTAGAGGTCTTAACCATATGAAGGCAACTTATTTTCCTTCTCAGCTGGCCCAGGCCAGTTCTTTTAATAAAAAACTCATTCGTGAAATAGGTAAGGTAACGGGTAAAGAGGCGAAAGCTCTTGGATATACAAATGTATATTCCCCAATCCTCGACGTGGCGTCCGATCCCAGGTGGGGACGTATAGAGGAGACTTACGGCTCGGATCCTTACCTGGTAAGTCAATTGGGAAAGCAAAATATTCTTGGCATTCAGGAAAATGGGATAATTTCAACCCTGAAACATTTCGCCGTCTACGGCATTCCTATTGGGGGGCGTGACGGCAACGTGAGGACCGACCCTCATGTGGCACCCCGGGAAATGTGGAACTTATATCTTGAGCCCTTTAAAGTAGGCATACAGGAAGGTAAGGCTAAAGGGGTAAT
>CBFGNP010000328.1:0-5500 GCA_965650095.1 uncultured Pedobacter sp.
AACAGAATTGCAATACTTTATGCTATAAATCCCTTCCAGGGCAATTACCTACGACTAGTAATTAGAAACTCTGTAATTTTGATGTGATGGTTATTTTCACTTGCATGAATATTAGCTAAAATTTTTGAATCATAGACTTCGTCACAATCTTCGCACCAGCACGTTAGGCTTGTTTTACTTTTGTCAAATATGTTCATACCATAATTTAAAATTCATGACTTAAATACTTGAGGAATGATAAAAAGTTCCTGTAACTAATCTCTAATCCGTAAGATTCAAATCTGCAACCAAATTTTTTATAAAATAAACATTTTTCATGTGCTGCAATGGTTTCGCAAAATTGTCCATGAAATAGTTGATGGAACGGAGCTCATCCTGAGAAATGAGGTAGAGATTGGCTTCGGTCAGTTCTTTACTTCTTTTTGACAGGTCCGAAACTACTTTCTGGCAATGCTCACAGGTAGCGTCAAAAAGCATCAACAAAGATTTGGTACCTTTTGGGATCTGATCGGTGTTAAAATTGCTGCCATCACTTTTGTAAAATATAGCTCTGGGCATCTGTGTGCCGCGAATCGGGCTTTGTGCTGCCACAGTTAAGGTACAAGCTGCAAGGATTAAGGCAAGGAAAAATCGTTTCATAGCTGTCTTTTCGAATAGGATACTAATATCGAATTCTATTTAAACATTCCTGTCATTTAAATTCAAAATTCCGCTGGTTCATTCCTGCTTAATCTTATGGTCAGCGGAATTGATAGTTTCAGGCTTTTCCGTTGCGTTAGGGAAAAGCAGGCTAAAGGTGCTGCCTTTATTTACCTCCGAGTTCACTTTGATCTCAATACCATGATACAGGCATATGCTTTTAACGATAGACAGGCCTAATCCATAACCCACATTTTCATTTAGGTTGGTTTTTCTGAAACGGTCAAAAATAAAAGGTTGTTCAGCGGCTTCAATGCCGATACCTGTGTCAGTTACCATAATCATGTAGCCCGCTTTGGTTACCGGCTGGTCGCTGACGACAATACTGCCATTATTTACGTTATATTTAATGGCATTATTGATCAGATTGTAGAACAATTGAAACAGCAGATTATGGTTTACACCTTTTAAGGTGACCTGATGGCGCAGCCTAATTTCAATGCTCAGGTTTTTATCTTCCAGCCGATGACTGATTTCCTCGGTTATCTCATTTAACAGATCACCTGGCTTTAGGGTATCGGATTTAGCAAACTGTTCATTTTCAATCCTTGAAATCAGCAGCAGGGAGTTTGAAATCTTCTTTAACCGGTCCAGCGTTTTCATCATTTCTACAATTCTGAGCACCACAGTTTCATTCAGCTGTTCGTCTCCAATCAGGTTCTCCATTTTATTTTGCAGAATACTGATCGGTGTCATCAGCTCGTGGGAAGCATTGGCCGTAAACTCACGTTCCTTTTCAAAAGCCTCGTTAATCTGCTCCATCAGTACTATTAAAGACCTGTCCAGGTATTTGAAATCGTATGTGGAGGTTCGTACAGGAACAGAATGGTCTTTGAACGGAAACTTTCTGTTGATCAGTTTGGATTTAATGATCTTCCCCAATGGTCTGATGAGCATGCGTGTGAACAACAGATCGAATAACAAACTGAATGCGATCAGTCCCATTAATACATACAAGGCAATGCGCTGCAAAGGCTTGTTGTATTGATTAATACTGTTCACGGTCTTTCCGATTTCCAGAAGGTAGGGCTGCTGATTAAAATTAAAAGTATGCATCAGGATCCTGTAATTCAGAGTATCCTGTTCTATTACACGTTGGGCTGTTTTTATGGTGTCGACCGGCTGCCCTGGTCCGGCAGGTTCCAATGCAATGTATTCCTCTTTAAGCATGGTATAACTGCCATAGCTACCTTCACCCTGCAGATAATGATCTACCCCTTTCTTTCGTACAATCTGTATCACTTTATCCTGCTGCCTTCGTAAAGAGTAATTCGTGTATTCAGAAACGATGCCATCTACTAAAAATGGCAAGGAGATGATAAACAGCAATACAACAGCGAGTTTAGAGCCGGTAATGAACAGGACTAATTTTGAGGATAGTTTCACGTTATTTTCTGATTCTGTACCCTACACCGCGAACTGTTTCCAGAAAATCAGTGGGTGCCCAGGCGTTTAATTTCTTCCGGATATTCTTAATGTGTGCGTCGATATAATTAGAATCGTAATCATCATCAGCAAAAGTGCCCCAGATGTGTTCACTAAGCTGCATCCTGGTCAGCACGCGGTTGTTGTGCAAAAAGAGATAACTGAGCAGATCAAATTCTTTTCTGGACAGCTCAATCTGGTTGTCTCCAAAATATATAAGCCGCTTTTGCAGATCAAGGTTGAATTCACCTAAAGGCAGCGATTCTTCTTTAATATTGAATTTTCGGCGGGCTATTGCCTGCATTCTCGACTGGAGTTCCAATAGTGAAAAGGGCTTCGGCAGGTAATCATCTGCCCCAAGATCAAGCCCTGTAATCCGGTCTTCGAGCTTTCCCCTGGCCGTCAGAATGATATATGCGGCATCGGGATTAGATTTTTTAGCTTTGGGAAGTAAAGTAAGGCCATCCCCGTCGGGTAAACCCAGGTCAAGCAGGATGAAATCATAACTGTTCATCTCCATTTTTTCCAGTCCGTCTTTGATGTTGTGTGCAAGATCACAAATGTAAAAGGCCTTTTTCAGGAAATCATCCATTTCATAGGCCAGTGTTTTTTCATCCTCTACAATCAGAACTTTCATGTCAGGGGTCTAATGATTTCTTTTTTTATTTTCCTGGACAGGCTTTTCTTTTTTACCGGATTTAACTTCACCGGGCTTTTCTTGCCTCCTGGATTGGGGAACTTCCTTCACTTCCGGCTTTTTGTTCTCCTTGCCGCGATCCTGCTTTTTATCCCTTTTATCCTGATGAAGATCAAGGCTTAAAATTGCAGAGGTACCTGTGTTGCTCCCGGCGAAACTGCCAAAGGGAAGCCAGCAAAAGAATAGGGCTAGTATATATTGGTATAAACGATTCGTGCTCATGATGTAAATATATGGAAAGTTTGCCTCCTTTAGGAGGCAAACTAACGCACCCTATCTAAAACAACAGGTGTTCTGCCTAAAGAACAGCTGCACTACGATCTGCGCCACACAGACAATACAAAGTTGTGGTGGGAAGATGAATTTAACATGAAAAAGGAAAATATATCAAATAATTATAAAAATTCATTTTGATTTCATGTTCGGTATAGAGATTTGATTTAACAACACACAAATGAAACATTAAATAATTAGGGCTATGAAAAAGTTAATAGTATTAGGGATGCTCGGCGTGATAGGATGGATGCCATACCAGGCGGCAGCGCAAGTGAGCATAAGCGTAAATATCGGCTCGCAGCCGTTATGGGGGCCTGTGGGTTACGATTATGTAGATTATTACTACCTGCCTGATATTGAATGTTATTACCATGTTCCAAGGCGGCAGTTTATTTACAGGGATAATGCCAGGTGGATATTCTCGGCTTCCCTTCCGTCCAGGTATAGGGGCTACGACCTTTACAGTGGCTATAAGGTAGTCGTCAATTCCAGAGATCCATACCGGAATTTTGACAGGGACAGGGTAACTTACTCCAGATACAGACATTACGGAGGCCAGCAGGTCATCCGATATAGCAATGACTCCAGATACTATGTGGTAAAAGGTCATCCACATGGAATGTCAAAAGGACAAGCTAAAAAGTATTACTCAAGAGACCGTGGACGCGGCAGCTGGGATAATGACAGGGGACATGGTAAATGGGATAGCCATAGAGGCCGGGATGACCACGGTCACGGCGGGAATGACAGAGGCCATGGAAGAGGCAGACATTAACACACACACACAATGAAAACCGAAAAGGGTGCATACATAGAAATATGTAGCACCCTTTTTTATTTTTCCGAGAAGTAAAGATCTTGTTACTGATTGATCATGATCTTGCTGCCAAAAGGCTGTCCGGTATCACCCGGAGTAGTCAGGCCGGTAGCTATTATTGTATAAGATTTACCGGCTTTAAATTCAGTGCTGGTTAGTGCTGTATTCACCTGACTGGTTTTGTTTCTGAATTCAAAAACATAGGTTTTCGCTTCTACTTCAACAAATGCGCTGCTGGCTTTATACGCTTTATCCGCAATAACCACATCTCCGTCTTTAACAGCCAGATCCAATGCGGGAGCGTCAGGAGAAAGATTGATAAACCTGACAAAAGCCTTGGCCGAGGTCATATCGCCCAATTCATCCTTAACTGTAAGAAAATCCATATTGCCCTCGTTTTCGATTAAAAAAAGCGAATTGACGGTGCTGGGTTCCAGCGCGATGCTCTCCGTAATCAGACTTTGGCTACTACTTGCCGTAGTGACTTTGATGCTGTGATTGCCTGGTGTAACCTGGAAATAGCCGCTGCTTCCGCCAAAGTCTACCGCACCAGCAGTATTTAACTGGCTTTGATTCACAAAAATGTTGAAAGTTCCCAGCGAAGGGAAAGTATTGGTAATGCTTAAAAATGCCACTTCCGGCGCAGGCGCAGAATCTTTTGAGCAAGATTGAAGCAGCAGGCCGGCCGATATCAAAATAATTGCGCCCAGATTTTTAAAGTTTACCCTAACGGATTTGGAAAAAAGATTCATGTTCATAAGATTAGTATTTGTGAAGATAACGCTAACTGAGACGTATCATCTCTTGTTAATGCTACAGTAAAATTAAAAAAAATGTAGCTACATTAGGGCATTTTAAGAAATCAACGTTAACACATTAAGAAATCACATACAATGAAAGTAGTTATCGGTTCAGACCATGCGGGTTATAAATATAAAAGTGTACTTATCCCCGCTTTGCAGGAAAAAGGATATGAAGTGATTGATCTGGGCACAAGCACTGAACTGCCTAGCGATTATCCGGATCATGCGGCAGACGTTGCCAGGGCAATCATAAACCATGAAGGAGAACGGGGTATTCTCATCTGTGGAAGTGCCGTTGGGGTAAGCATTGCAGCCAATAAATTCAAAGGTATACGGGCAGGAGTATGTCATGATACCTATTCTGCGCATCAGTCTGTAGAACACGACGATGTAAACATTCTGTGTATGGGCGAAAGGGTACTGGGGATCGAGCTGGCAAAAGATATTGCTTTTGCTTTTTTAGCTGCAGTATTCTCTGCCGAAGCACGTCATGTGAAAAGACTGGCCAAGATCACAGCGATTGAAAACGGGGAGCTATAAGTTTTATGAAATTATATATTTATGCGATTTTAGCGGTTGTTGTTTTTACGCTTTATCAATGCCAGACCTATAAAAGCACTACGGATGCTAAAACATCGCTGTTACCAGATACGACCAATTCGCCTGTGATACCTGCTGAAGCAGCTATTAAACTGATGAAGGTTGAGCAAGGCTTTGAAGTAAAGCTGGTAGCAGAGGAGCCATTGGTAACCGCACCTGTGGCTTTAACTTTTGATCATAAAG
>CBFGNP010000329.1:0-5490 GCA_965650095.1 uncultured Pedobacter sp.
GTGATTCCAGAAAAAATCAGGATGTAACTGAAGTACAATCCCCTCAACGTTTCCCAATGCCTCGAGGACGTACGGTTGATATATTGGAAGGCTGATAAGGTGACCCGATGAAAATTCATACCGGGCAAGATCAGACCTGATCCGACCCCGCCCAACTTTAATGAGAATTAGGGTGTAAAAATTAAAATCATTTAGTTCCTTGAAATACTGATCGTCGTAAAAATGGCGCACTTTAAAAGCAAGGGCTTTGTTTTGGTGGTTGATCAGCGTAAATTCAGTTGCAGTATTCATTGTAATGACAATGTTACCGCAAAAGGAAAAGCTAGACAATGACATAAGTCTCAAAATTCAACCCACAATGAAAGTTTGGGATCGCATCGTGATGAAGGTGCAAAAGGAAGACTTCACTTTGAGAGTTATAGGTGAAATGAAGTCTTCCGATGCTTTACACAATGTTGTGAATTTGATATTATTCCTGTGTAAAGGCTACAACAAGATAGACAACAGCGGAATTAACAAAGTAGTACGCTGCATCTAGTCCGGTCAGTGCAAATAAAAATGGAATGGCCACAAAAGCGGTAGCCGCTAAGAGATCTATCAACAGGTGCAGGCTAAAGGGAATGGTCTTAAATAGAGAAAATTTATAGTTCGTTAGTATACTTACCAATATAACTGCAATGCCCGTGGCTACAGAAAGCCATATTGCCATTGGCGAGCTTGAACCTAAGCCGAGTAGAAAAGGACCACTGATGAGCGCGATCGCAGCAAGATAATCAATAATGCCATGGGATGAGGAGTCAATGAATCGAAGTTTCATAATTTAAAAACAAATTTGATGGTTAATATTGGTTAATTATGATTTTATTCTGTTTCCAGAACGAGTAAATTGTAAATGTAAACCTACCCGACAAACCGTTAGTCTAAAATACAGTCGAAAAAACAACAAGTAAATGGACAAAAGCACCTATCGATTGTACTATAAGTCCATTTGGGTGAACGTCTAAAAAGTGATATGTCCTTGTGCTTTGAAGAAGCGTTCAATGGATAATCACACTCAAAAAGAGGAACGAAGATCCTTAGCAAATGACGTAGCCCAGGTCACGGACCAGACTTTCTTTTGATGAAAACAATCGTCATAAACGCTCCAGTAAAACAGAGAACTGACGCCAGGGTCATTACGTTTTTATAAGCGTCTATGAAGCTGTCGTGGTAAAGTGCTTCAACCTTGGCCCGGTCGGATTCCGCTATCCCCTTGGGAACTTGTGCGTTTCCAAGATTTATGGCTTCAGAGTATATTAGTGTGCGATCGCGGTTAGAGAACTTTGAATTTGCCAGGCGGTTTTCCATTCCTGAAGAGAAGAAGAGAACAGCTAAAGCCCCAAAGATGGCATTTGCAAAGACTCTTGACATTTGTGTCGTAGCATTATTGATGCCTGAAGCAGTACCGGATAATTGATCTCCAACCGAACTCATTACTGTTTTTGTCAGTGGTACAACGGTAATAGCCATGCCGAGTCCGAATACAGATATTCCCGAAAAAAATGTTAAAAAATAATCACTTGCACCATGAGTTTGTTTAATCAATGCGAGCATTAACATTCCCGTACCAGTGATCATCGGACCTACAATTAAGAACATTCGGGCTCCATGTTTGTCTGATAGCTTACCAGTGTACCTCGCAAGCACTACCATAAGGAAAGTAAAAGGAAGGATAGTAAGTCCCGACTCAAACTGTGAGTAGCCTTGTGCCTGAACGAGATTCAAAGACAGAAACAACATACCGCCACCAAGACCGGCATAGAGAAATAGTGTCAATAAATTGACTCCACTGAAAGTTCTGTTTTTAAATATAGACATTGGCATCATCGGATGTTTAGCCCGAAGTTCAATCAGTACGAAAATGATGAGAAGTATTATGCCGATTATCAATGTCAGGTACACCTCTAAACTATAAATACCCTTGGCAGGCATACTGAGAAAGCTAAATGTAAGCGCGGCTAATCCAATTGCAACCACAAAAGCACCAACGAAATCAATCGATCTATCCACATTGTCTGACTTTATTTCATTTACTTTTGTTGCGAGAAAGATCAACGCAAATACGCCTATTGGTACGTTGATGAAGAATATGTATCTCCATAGCCCCGCATCTGCGAGCGCACCGCCTAGAATTGGCCCTCCGGCACTGACAACGGTGGCAAATGCTGACCAGGTTCCGATGGCCTTTCCCCGCTCAGCTTCATTTATCGTAGAAGATATCAGTGCCAGGCTTCCTGGGATCATCAATGCACCTCCGATACCTTGTATCATGCGAAACACAATCAACGATAGAACAACATGTGAAAATCCACACGCCGTTGATCCAATAATGAAAATCAAAATCCCGAACATAAAAACGCGTTTACGTCCGATTTTATCTCCTAAAGAGCCTCCTACCAATATTAAAGCGGCAAGCATGAGCAGATATGCGTTCAAAATCCAAAACAGCTCGCTGCTTGTCGCATGAAAACTGCTTTGCAGAGCCGGTAATGCAACATTAAGGGCAGTCGCATCAATAAATGCCATCGATGAGGCCATGATGGTACCGACCATCACCCATCTTCCTTTATTGCTACTTAGCGCAACTGTAGACATATTTCTTATTTAAGGTTGTATATTTGCACATAGACGGGCGGTATAATCATTTCTGCGTTTCCACTACTGAGTAGTATAGTTTATAGGGCATCGATTCCCGGTGTCACACTGGTGAAGACCCAAACAGGCGTTCCGTTTAGGTTATAGCGAGGCATCGTGATAACCGCCAATAGGGTTTGAAACTCCGGTATGCATCTGGTCAATAATGTGTTTATCTTGTCCACTCATCGCATTAAGAATTGTTTTTCGAACTTAACACTGTTACGTGTGGAAAGTCAATAGGAACATTCGTAATTGCATACAATAAGTTAAGTGTAGAGATGTTGCTGACGGCAAGTACCACATCAATCAGGTGTCCCTGGTCATATCCTTCCACGTAGAAGTCTCGGAGAACAGGCCCGGCAATATGTCCTTTTGTGACCGCAATTTTTTGTGCCAACGCAGCAATGGCTTTCAATTTATTATCAAATTGAATGTCATTTGCGCGTATATCTAATATCTGCTCTTTAGTAAAGCCAATGCGTTCGGCTATCGCACTATGGAAGCTGAGGCAATACGGGCATTCATTCACCTGACTCACAACCAGGTTTATCACCTCCCGCTCGCGATAGGTCAATGAGTTTTTTTGGGTGAGGTAATCGAAGTAATTTTCAAGGCCATTTTCGCTACTTGTAAAAGCTACGAAAATATTCGGCACCTTGCCATAGATGCTTTTAAGTTCCTCAAAGATTCCTTTATTTTTTTTCGAAACGCTTTGTTCGTTCGGCATTGAAAAGTCATTCATAAAAAATTATTAGTTGAAAAATTTTTTGCCCGTGTTTATTTTCAGGTCCGGCAGAGCTGATTTTGCTTTGTTACTTCTTCCAAACCAATGGTTTTAATTACATCCTGGCTCGAACGTCCCCATAAGTCTCTGGGTATTTGTTAAAAATCATCGCCACAAAACCACATTTCGCTACTACTTTCAGGTTATTTTCCCGCGCATAGCTGACCACCGCATCTACCAATTTCTTCCCATATCCATTTTTACGTTGTGCAAAGCCAACACTTGTGTATCCCGCTTCTAATATACCAGGAGTAACACTGACCAGCATTCTTCCGGCTTCCTGGCCATCTGTGTGAAGCGAAAAAAACGAGATTCCTTTTTCACCTTCGTGTATTTCAATCTTTTCCATTTTTATATAGTTTTTAAATAATTGATTATTCAAATAAATTGTTTTGTACCTACATGTCTGCAATGATTGCGGCAGTTATCTTACAATTGCATGATTATGATCTTGATCTTTTTCCGGAGAAAGCAACGATGAATTGTAAACGGACATTTTAAGTTTTCTTCCATGTTTCTTTAAGGTCGACGGTCCGATTAAAAATTAAATGATCTGCGGTTGAGTTCTTGTCTTTTATAAAATAGCCCATTCTGACAAATTGAAAATGTACACCCCCATCATCCCCTTCCTTCAGTTCACGCTCTACATAAGCATTTTGTAATACCTGACTGCTATCTTCATTTAAACTATTTAAGAAATCGTCCCCCATCTGACCAGGATTAAAAAGTTTATCATAAAGCCGGATTTCCGCGGGGACAGCAAAAGGGATACTCAACCAGTGGATTGTGCTTTTTACTTTAATGTTGCTTTGTTGATTACCTGACTTAGTTTCCGGGAAATATTTACAATGCAATTCGGTGATGTTTCCATGCTCATCTTTCACAAGATATTCACATAAGATGATATATGCTCCTTTTAACCTAACCGTTCCTCCTAACGTCAACCTGAAGTAATTCTTTGGCGGATGTTCCATAAAATCGTCCTGTTCAATCCACAGCTCTCTGGTAAATGGCACCTCCCGGCTGCCTTTGGCTTCCTCTCCAGGAAAATTTTCTAAACGTATAGATTCAGTAGTTGCTTCGTCGTAATTGGTTATAATAACCCGCAACGGATTTAAAACTGCTATTCGTCGCCGGGCCGTTTTGTTTAGATCCTCGCGTGCACAGAATTCTAATAAACTGTAATCCGTGATCGCATCCCGCTTCGCGACTCCAATCCGTTCACAAAACTCCCGGATAGCATTCGGTGTATATCCCCTTCTGCGGAGCCCGGCTATAGTAGGCAGGCGCGGATCGTCCCACCCATCAACCAGACCTTTTTCAACCAGTTGCTGCAACTTGCGCTTGCTCATGACCGTATATGCAAGGTTTAAACGAGCAAACTCAATCTGTTTGGACGGAAATAACGTCAGTTCAGCAATGAACCAATTATAAAGCTGCCTGTGCGCAACAAATTCAAGGGTACAGGTTGAATGACTGATATGCTCAATAGCATCAGACTGACCCTGAGCGAAATCATACAGTGGGTAAATGTGCCAGGCACTTCCGGTACGGTGATGGGGGGTATGCTTGATGCGATACATGATTGGGTCCCTCATGTGCATATTGGCAGCGCCCATATCGATCTTAGCACGCAATACTTTCTCACCATCTTCGAATTGACCGAGTTTCATCGCCTCGAATAAACGCAAATTTTCTCCCGCCGAACGGTCTCTGTAGCGATTGGTGACTCCCGGAATCTGGGGAGTACCTTTCTGTGCTGCAATCTCTTCAGATGGACTGTCATCCACGTAAGCGAGGCCTTTTTTGATTAATTCAACTGCAAATCCGTAAAGGATTTCAAAGTAGTCAGAAGCATAGAATTCACCATGCCATTCAAAGCCTAACCACTGAATATCTTTCTTGATCTCGGCTACATAACTGCTGTTTTCGCGTTCGGGATTTGTATCGTCAAACCTTAAATTAACTCTTCCTTTGTATTTTAATGCAAGCCCGAAATTCAAACAGATGGATTTGGCATGGCCAAGATG
>CBFGNP010000330.1:0-5488 GCA_965650095.1 uncultured Pedobacter sp.
GTCGCTGGACTTAAATGCTGCCAGGGTAAACACGGGGGTGGAAGGGGTTGGCAAAATTGCATTAACCGGACAAGCTGGTACACATGAGCTGAAAATCAGAGGGACAGCAACGGTTGATGCTTTTGATTTTGTGGTAGGGGTGTGTCATGTGGAAACTGACGGTACCGCGAAAGCTAACTTAAATGTACTTAACGAGTTAAAAGTTAACACGTCGGGTTCCAGTGAGATTTACTATAAAGGTAATCCTAAAAAAGTAGAAGAGAAAAAATCAGGCGCCACCAAGCTGGAGAAAGTAAATTAGGACTGATTGTTGTTTTTACCTACTTTAGTCGCCTTATTCAATACATGGAAAAAAACGACAAAAAGGTTATCCGGTCATGGGCATTCTTCGATTGGGCCAATTCAGCTTATAACTTAGTCATCACTTCAACAATATTTCCAGCCTATTACACCATTATTACAACAACCAGGGATTATGGCGATCAGGTGACCTTTTTTGGTAGGAAATTTACCAACACGGCCTTGTCTAATTATGCCCTTTCTGTGGCCTATCTGATTATGGTCATCTTGCTACCCATTTTGTCTTCTATGGCCGATTACCGGGGGAATAAGAAGTTTTTCATGAAGCTCTTTACCTATATCGGCGGCTTTGCTTGTATCGGCCTGTATTTTTTTAAACTGGATACCCTTGAATTTGGTGTGATCTGTTTTGCTGTTGCGGCAATGGGTTATGTAGGCGGGGTGATGTTTAACAATTCGTATCTCCCAGAAATCGCGACTCCTGATCAGCAGGACCGGGTCAGCGCCAAAGGTTATGCTTACGGCTATATAGGTAGTGTATTGTTACAGCTCATTTGCTTTGTTTTTGTATTGAAGCCGGAACTGTTTGGTATTACCGATCTTTCTTTTCCACCGCGGCTATCGTTTTTAATGGTTGGTTTATGGTGGATTGGCTTTGCTCAAATCTCCTTTAAAAGATTGCCCGCCGGCAGCCCCAATTACAAGGAAATCAATAAAAGTGTAATTCATAGTGGTTTTCAGGAACTGGCCAAGGTCTGGAAACAGTTAAAACATATGGAGTTTCTGAAGAAATTCTTACTGGCGTTTTTCTTTTATTCGATGGGTGTGCAGACGATCATGCTTGCAGCGGCCGGTTTTGGGGAAAAAACCCTCCAGCTGGGCACCGCCAAACTGATTGCGGTGATCTTGATCATACAATTGGTCGCCATTGCCGGTGCCATGCTGATGTCTAACTTTGCAAGGAAAGTAGGAAATGTTAAAGTGCTGATCGTTGTCGTGCTCATTTGGATTGCAACTTGTTTCTGTGCCTATTTTATCAGTAATGAGTACCAGTTCTATGGTCTGGCTGCCATTGTTGGGCTGATCATGGGGGGGATACAATCTTTATCCCGATCTACCTATTCTAAGTACCTGCCTGCGGATACACCTGATACTACTTCCTTTTTTAGCTTTTATGATGTTACAGAAAAAATGGCTATTGTTATTGGGCTTTTCAGCTTTGCCTTTATTGAGGAGGTAACTGGCAGTATTCGCAATTCTATTATTGCTTTGGCATCATTTTTTGTATTAGGTTTGGTATTTTTGCTGCTGTTAAAAAGTTCTGAAAAGAAACTGGACTATTTAGATTGCCGCGAACCTGATTTATATATTAAATGAAACCATCATAAGCATACCGCTTAAAAACAGCAATAAAATGCTGATGAAAAAACAATTATATTTCAATGAAAATAGAATTATTTGTGCCCTGCTTTGTCGACCAATTATATCCTGAAACGGCATTTAATACCATTAAATTACTGGAAAAATGTGGATGTGAGGTGTTCTATAATTCTGCGCAGACCTGCTGCGGACAGCCTGCTTATAATGCGGGCTATTGGGAACAGGCTAAGGAAACTGGAGTTAAGTTTTTAAGTGATTTTTCGGAAACCAATTATATCGTGGCACCGTCGGCATCTTGCGTGGGTATGGTGAAAAATGGGTACAACGATTTGTTTACGAATACGACGGTACATAATAAATGCAGAAACATACAAGGCAATATATTTGAACTTTCTGATTTTTTGGTTAATGTGCTGAAGCGGGATTATTTTGGTGCTGAACTGGAGGGCAAGGCTGTTTATCATGATTCCTGCAGCGGTCTTCGTGAATGTAAGATTAAAAAAGAACCAAGATTGTTGCTATCGAAAGTACACGGCCTGGAGATGGTTGAAATGAAAGATACCGATATGTGCTGCGGGTTTGGTGGTACATTTGCTGTTAAATTTGATGCGATCTCTTCAGCGATGGCCGAGCAAAAGGTGAACAATGCGATGGAACAGGGGGCCGAGTACGTTATTTCAACTGATCTTTCCTGCTTAATGCATTTGCAGGGTTATATCGAAAAAAATAATATTCCATTAAAAACGATGCATTTAGCCGATGTTTTAGCAAGTGGCTGGCTCGAAAGTACAGAATATTAATTAACTTCGCACTGCGAAATTAAATCACCTTGTAAGTGATTACGATTAATCTTTTATCAATTTTTAAATCATAGTTGTAGATGATTCATATTACACTCCCTGACGGCTCCAGCCGCCAGTATGAAAAGGGCACAACTGCCCATCAAATTGCTTTATCTATTTCAGAAGGGCTCGCCCGGAATGTTTTAGCTGCCGAAGTAAACGGCGAAGTTTGGGATTCATCGAGGCCAATTGAGGCTGATGCTACGGTAAAACTGCTAACCTGGAACGACGAGGCCGGTAAGGCTACCTTTTGGCATTCTTCGGCGCATATGATGGCCGAGGCTTTAGAAGCTTTATATCCGGGAACAAAGTTTGGTATTGGTCCGGCCATTGAAACCGGTTTTTACTATGACGTTGATTTTGGGGACAGAGAGTTCTCTTCTGATGATTTTAAGGCAATAGAGGCCAAGATCATTGAGTTGGCAAAGCAGAAAGAAGTTTTTGAACGCAAAGCTGTTTCTAAAGCTGATGCCATCGCTTATTTCAAAGAAAAAGGCGATGAGTACAAGTTAGATCTTTTAGAAGGTCTGGAAGATGGAAAGATCACCTTTTATACACAAGGGGAATTCACAGATCTTTGCCGCGGTCCGCATATTCCTAATACAGGTTTCGTAAAGGCGGTAAAACTGATGAACGTTGCTGGGGCTTACTGGCGTGGTGATGAAACAAGAAAGCAGCTGACCCGTATTTATGGGGTGACATTTCCTAAGGCAAGTGAGCTGACTGAATACCTCCATATGATTGAAGAGGCAAAGAAAAGGGACCACCGTAAACTGGGTAAGGAACTGGAGCTATTTGCTTTTTCTGAAAAGGTTGGCATGGGATTGCCGTTATGGTTGCCTAAAGGAACAGCCTTGCGTGAGCGTCTGGTGCAGTTTTTAACCAAAGCACAAGCGAAAGCAGGTTATGAACAGGTGGTAACTCCGCATATCGGACATAAAAATTTATACATTACTTCCGGTCACTATGAGAAATATGGTAAAGATGCATTTCAACCAATAAAAACACCGCAGGAGGGAGAGGAGTTCTTTTTAAAACCGATGAACTGTCCCCACCACTGCGAAATATATAAAGTTAAGCCGCGGTCTTATAAGGATCTTCCTTTGCGCTTTGCAGAATTTGGAACAGTTTACCGGTACGAACAAAGTGGGGAGCTGCATGGCTTAACCCGTGTTCGTGGCTTTACTCAAGATGATGCACATTTATTTTGTAGACCAGACCAGGTAAAGGAGGAGTTTAAGAAGGTGATAGACCTGGTGTTGTATGTCTTTAAATCATTGGGCTTCAATGATTATATCGCGCAGGTTTCTTTAAGGGACCCTGAAAACCGGACCAAGTATATTGGAAGTGATGAGAACTGGCACCTGGCAGAATCGGCAATTATAGAAGCCGCTGCTGAAAAAGGCCTGCCAACCGTTGTAGAGTATGGTGAGGCTGCTTTTTATGGTCCGAAGCTGGACTTCATGGTGAAAGATGCTTTGGGTAGAAAATGGCAGTTGGGAACAATCCAGGTAGATTACAACCTGCCTGAACGCTTTGAACTTGAATATACCGGTAGTGATAACCAGAAGCACAGACCGGTGATGATTCACCGTGCACCCTTTGGATCGCTGGAACGCTTTATTGCAGTTTTAATCGAACATTGTGCAGGGAATTTTCCATTGTGGCTTTCTCCGGAGCAATTTATTATTCTTCCGATCTCTGAAAAGTATGAAGATTATGCAAAAAAAGTTTCAGATGAATTAAATAATTCCGATATTCGCGGGCTGATTGACTTCCGTGACGAGAAGATTGGAAGAAAAATCAGGGATGCGGAGGTTAAAAAAACACCTTATATGTTGATTATCGGCGAGAAAGAGATGGCTGAAGGAAAGGTGTCTGTAAGAAAACACGGTGAAGGAGATTTAGGTGAAATGACCCTGCAGGAGTTTAGCGAATTATTAATTAAAGAAATAACAGTTTAAATAAGATATAAATTTGGCATTAGGCAGACCAGGATTTAATAGGGGACCACGTCCTCCTTTTAAGAAAAAAGAAGCAGAACATAATATTAATCAGTTTATCAGAGCGCAAGAGGTGCGGTTAGCTGGAGATAATGTTGAACCAGGGATCTATCCTTTGGCAAAAGCTTTGGCCCTTGCCGATGAGTTGGAATTGGATCTGGTAGAAATCTCTCCAAATGCAGTACCTCCGGTTTGTAGGATTATTGATTACAGTAAATTTGTTTACGAACAGAAGAAGAAACAGAAGGAGATTAAAGCAAATGCAAAGCAGACTGTAATTAAAGAAATTCGTTTTGGACCTAATACGAACGATCACGATTTCCAGTTTAAGCTAAAACATGCGGTTAGTTTCCTGGAAAATGGTGAGAAAGTCAGGGCCTATGTGCATTTTAAAGGCAGGGCGATTGTATATAAAGAACAGGGAGAGATCCTGTTATTGAAGTTTGCCCAGGCTCTTGAAGATATCGGTAAAGTGGAGCTGTTACCAAAATTAGAAGGTAAGCGTATGTTTTTGACGCTTGCACCAAAAGTTGCTAAAAAATAAATAAATTACATAAATAAACACAGGTTATGCCAAAAATGAAAACCAATTCCAGTGCTAAAAAGCGTTTTTCGCTTACTGGAACAGGTAAAATCGCAAGGAAGAATGCCTACAAAAGCCACATCTTAACCAAGATGTCGACTAAACGTAAGCGTAACTTAGGACACACTTCAATGGTGTCAGACGCTGACATGGGCAACGTTAAACGTATGCTTGCAATCGGTAAATAATTAATTTTTAACCAGGTAACCGGTAGTAAGTTTGCTGTGATACGCAACACCGTTTATCAAAAACAACAAAAACATGCCACGTTCGGTAAACGCAGTAGCTTCGAGAAGAAGAAGGAAAAAAGTCCTAAATTTAGCCAAAGGCTATTGGGGATCAAGAAGCAAGGTTTTCACCATTGCTAAAAATACGGTAGA
>CBFGNP010000331.1:0-5475 GCA_965650095.1 uncultured Pedobacter sp.
AGCGTAGGCGACGCCCAGGCATTTGCCTGTTTGTTCATCGATAGACTCGCCAGAGTAGAATAGAATGTATTTCTTCAATCCTGGATCAAATAGCACATGCGGCGCCCAAAAATGTTTATCTGCCCAATTAGGCTTTTGAGGCAGTACATCGGGTAACATTTCCCAATGTTGCATATCCAAAGACCTGGCTGCCTGAATATTAGACCTTCCCTGCGTGGCATAGGCATAATAATATTTACCAAAAAGAACAACAGTCGGATCAGGAAAATCAGCTGAGATTACCGGATTCTTTAACTGCGCTCCAGAAGAAAGGAAAAAAAGTGATAGGCAGAGGGATAGACCTGTTTTCTTTAGCCCATAAAGAGCATTATTGATTCGTGTATTCATTATTAACATCTTATTGCGCTGAGGTATTAGTTATTTGTCGAATAAAAGCAACTTCTTCCTGCCTGTAGGGCGTTCCATCTTTTCTAAAAATATCATGAAACCATAGCGGAGGCTCTGCGGTATAATTTTTCGACCAGCTGTCCCATGGATAAATGGTCTGGGATTTTCCGTTGGTAAATCCCCAATTCACCATCCCGACCTTGTGTTTTTTTCCAATGGGTAAAAAGCCTGCAAATGTACTTCCATTTGGTCTCGCCATATATTCGGTACAAATCATCGGTCTTTGGTAGCGGCTCAATTGTTTGATTCTTTTCTCGAAGTCTGCAGGCTTATCATAACAATGGAAAGTGATAATATCTGATTCGTTCAGTTGTACTTTTTCAATAGCTGTCAGCTTATCGTCACTTGACCAGTCGCCTTTCCAAACTCCAGAAGTTAAAGGTTGCGAAGGATTTGATGACCTCGCCCATTCGAAAGTTTTTTTCAGCAGCGGTAGTGTATATTGTGCCTTATTTTGCAGCTCAACTTTTCCATAAGATGAGGTGTTAAGGTTATCCGGTTCGTTCCACACATCCCAAGCTAAAATTCGTTGATCAGTTGCGAAATACCTGACCAGTCCCTTCACATATTTTTCCAGACGTCCATTCTTTGTAGTATCTTTCAGGGCATTTAGGCCAGGACTTTGAACCCAACCCGAATTATGTATAAACGGTAGAGGATCGTGTTGTTTTCCCGATTTTGGAAAAGGATCCCAGCAAGAGTCAAAAATAACGAGTATGGGTCTGATTTTATGGTCTTTTGCTATCGCCAAAAAGGTGTCTATTCTTTTCAAAAAACCTACAGAATCTTCTGCATATGGCAGATCGTGAAGATAAACACGCATGGTGTTCATTCCAAGAGATTGTGCCCAGCCTAATTCTTTATTGATGGTCAATGTATCAAAGGTGGATGCCTGCCACATCTCAAGCTGGTTTATTGCGGTCGAAGGCAAAAAATTCGAGCCAATAACCCAAGGTTGGAGCGCATGCCAATTTTCAGCTTCTTTAGCCGTCCATTTTTTACGGGTGGTCTGTTGTTGACTGCAGCAGATGGTAACAGCTGCTACAAATAAAGCAAGTAACTTAAGTTTAGTTTTCATTTTTTATCGTTTAAAGTGTGTTGCGATTTACATTTAACCAAAAGAGCCAGCTTTGATATAAGGTTTAACGATATGGCTGCCTAGATCCAGAAATTTCTTATATCGAGCGTCATAAAGCGCATAAAGTTTGGGATTTGGATAATAGGTATGATCAAATCCTTCGCCCATTGCGTTCATCACATGTTCAATACCAGGATAAATGCCAGCAACGGTGGCTGCAAACATAGCGGCTCCTGCAGCACAGGTCTGTTCTGATCGATGAGTACGAATTGGAAGTTGCAAAATATCAGCTAGCATCTGCAGCACAAAAGGTGATTTTTTGGCTATTCCGCCTAATGCTACAATTCCTTTAATCTGGACTCCTGAATCATTAAAATGACGTACTATTTTTTTTGATCCGAAACAAGTTGCCTCTACAACGGCCCTAAACAGCCTGGGCGCATTTGAAGCTAAAGAAATATTGGTTATAGCTGCTTTCAAGGCCATATTTACATAAGGGGTCCGCCTTCCGTTAAACCAATCTACAGCGATTTCACTTTCCTCATTAAATGGCATTGCTGCAGCTTTCTTCGATAATTCTGGAAGGATATTCTGGACGATTTTTTCTTTCAGGCTATTTGCAAGCGCCAATTCCTCTTGATCCAATACCTCCTCCATATGGTTTAGTGGCCAGGAAATAAGGTTTTTAAACCAGGTATAAACATCGCCGAAGGCAGATTGGCCCGCTTCTAAACCAAGGAAGCCCGGTATGATTGAATCTTCAACTTGTCCACAGATGCCATTAACAACCTTGGAACTGTCGTTTTTTGGAAGCACCAGCATATCACAAGTGGAAGTACCCATCTCTTTACTAAGGTAGTAAGGCTCGATCTGTCCACCAACAGCCCCCATATGCGCATCTAAAGCACCGACCCCAATCAGCACATCTTCTGAGAGACCGAGGGAATTTGCCCATTCCTTACTCAATTTGCCTACACACTGATCTGCAGGAAATACTTCTTGGTTTAGGGTAGCTGCATAGGTTTCCAGCATAGGGTCTATGGAGTTAAAAAAGGCCGCTGGCGGATATCCTCCATGAGCTTTTGCCCATAGTGCCTTATGTCCGGCAGCGCATGCACTTCTTTTAATGTCAGATGCACGTTGTGCTCCGATAAGCAAAAAAGGCATCCAATCGCAATGCTCTACCCATGTAAAGCATGCGCTAGCTACTTTTTTATTTTTACGACTAATATGTAATGCTTTCGACCAGAACCATTCAGGCGAATAGCTCCCTCCAGTATACTTCACATAATTGGGCATACACTTTTTCGCATGTTGCGTAATCTCATCGGCTTCACGAACACCAGTATGGTCTTTCCATAGTATAAACATGGCATCAGGATCTTCCGCAAATGCGGGATCCAGGGCCAATGGTTTTCCGGTAACATCAACAGCTACAGGCGTAGAACCAGTTGTGGCCATAGAAATGGCTCTGATGTTAGCAGGAATTGTATCGTCAACCTGAGCAAGACAAGCTTTAATGGTATAAGTTAATCCCTCAATATAATCTAATGGATGTTGCCTAAATTGATCAAGATCCGGATTACAATAAAGTCTTTTTTTCCATCTTGGATAATCAAAAACAGCCTTAGCCATTAATTTACCTGAATGGGAATCGGCAAGAATGGCACGAACAGAATCGGTTCCAAAATCTACGCCTATAGTATAATCAGTTGACATCTTATTGAGTTAATGGCTTTGAACGGTTAGCTGGTCTTTTTCTATTTTGGTGTCCACCCCAAATATGGCATACCAAGCAATGAAGGCAAAGCAGAGCATAGGGATGATAAAAGCGATAGACATTCCGAAGTGATCTCCGATCAGGCCCATAATCGGCGGACAAAATGCTCCCCCTGCTACAGCCATAACGAGAAAAGCAGATGCCTTTTTAGTGAGCGGCCCCAGGTCATAGATGCCCAATGCAAAAATTGTTGGGAACATAACAGACATAAAGAAATAGCAAAGAAACAACGCGATTACGGATAGCCAGCCAATTTCAAAAAGAACCAGAAGGATTAAAAGCGTGTTGATTACCGCATATATCGCCAATAGTTTCTGAGGGGAAAAGAATTTCATGAGATAAGACCCGGATAAACGGCCAATCCAAAATAATCCCATTCCACCAATGGCAAGAATCAGCGATGCTGCTTGTTCTGGGTTTTTTGGCTTGAACACTTCCCCATACCATCCTAAATGCGTCATAGCCTGTTCAACAGGTCCTTTAACATTTGGAATGGTTTCGGTTACATAATTGATAAAAAAAGAATTAACCCCTGTTTGCGCTGCTACATATAAAAATTGGGCAACTACAGCTAAAATAAATGCGGGGTGTTTTAAGAGATTACGCATCGGCGGATCTTCAACCTTTTCGGTAACACTGCTTTCTTTAATTTCTGGTAGCTTGATGAGCATAAAGATGATGGCCACACAGACTACAATCCCCCCAACCATCATATAGGGTTTAACCATGGAATCAAATTTCTCTGCCTCGGGAACGTTTTTGGCACCGAAAATGAACAAGCCTCCCATCAGTGGCCCCAGTATCCAACCAAGACCATTAAAAGATTGTGAAATATTGATGCGCCGTGCGGCAAACTCTTTTGGCCCTAAAACCGTCGAATAAGGATTTGCTGCTGTTTCTAAGCAGGCAAGGCCACAGGCTAAGACGAATAAGGCCAATAGAAATGGAATAAATGCTGCAGCTTTTGCGGCGGGGTAAAATAGAAATGCACCAGTTGCAAATAACACTAGTCCAAGAATAATTCCCTTCTGGTAGCCATATTTTTTCATGAACAGTCCCGCCGGCAATGCCATGGCCAAATAGCCTATATATAGAGAAAATTGGATAAAGCCCGACTGTGCTTTTGACACATGTAATATGTTCTGGAAATGTTTATCCAATACGTCGAGCAGGCCGTGAGCAAATCCCCATAGCAAAAACAAACTGCAGATGAAGATAAATGGAATGATGTAATTTGTTCCATTTTCGATGCGGAACATTGATATTTTAGGATGATTTTTCATGTCTATTGATATAATGGCCCATAAACTCGGCAAGCTGTATAGTCTGCATTTTCTGCATCCATTCCAAAAGCTGCAACAGCTGAAGGGCGGAAGATTTCACTATCGTCGATATTGTGCATACAAACAGGGATGCGGAGCATGGAGGCAAGCGTGATGAGATCTGCGCCGATATGGCCATAACTGATGGCACCGTGGTTTGACCCCCAATTGGCCATTACCGAATATACATCCCTGAAGGCACCAGTTCCGGTAAGCCTTGGCACAAACCATGTTGTGGGCCAGGTTCGGTCCGTTCTTTCGTCAAGTAGCGCATGAACGTTTTGCGGAAGGTCTATCGTCCATCCTTCTGCCAACTGAAGCACCGGGCCCAAACCTTTCAGTAGGTTTAATCGACACATTGTAACGGGCATTCCGCCCTTGGTTAAGAAATTTGAAGAATAGCCCCCACCTCTAAAATAATCTAAGTTGGCTGGATACCAGGTCGTCGCAGCAAGGCAATCATCCGCTTCCTGCTGACTCATTTCCCAAAATGGTTTCATTACAGGTTGACCGTCTTGGGTCTGCCGCCCAGTGCCATCCAGCGTTGCTGACCCGGAATTGATTAGATGAATGAAACCATGAGCAGCAATACCATCAGGTTTCCAACCCGACACCCGTTCAACAGCAACTGGACTCCAATACGTTCTTACATCGGCAAAAATCTGTGCAGTGTTGGTTAATAAATAATTGAACAACATAGAAACGCCATTCAGCGCGTCATTCTCTGTGGCGACCAGGAAGGGATGGCGGATACCATTCCAATCAAATGAAGAATTAAGAATAGATTCCGAAAAATCGCCATTCGGCAAGAAATCCTTCCATAGTCTTTGTCCCTGAAAACATGAAAG
>CBFGNP010000332.1:0-5463 GCA_965650095.1 uncultured Pedobacter sp.
CTTTTGGTTTTTTGACAAGGCTATTGTCCTTGGTTGCTGTCCGGTTTGTGCCGTAAATAGCACTTTGCCTGTTTTTTCTTCAATGCAAGCTATTTTTGAAAGTGCATTGAATGAGGCAAACAGATGACCTGTTGTGTCGGCGGTCAAGTGTCTGGGATTTAACGGTACTACAAATGTCTTTTCAATTTTCCAGCGTTTATTATTGATGACCGCTATGGTATTGCCGCCCATTATTGCAATGTATGATCGATGATTTTTGTCTATCACGGTTATTCCTCTGGGTGTTGCAGAAGTTCCGATCGTTGCTATTTTTTTGCCATATGGAGGAAGGGTATCGTTGATCTTTAAGACACTAATCGTTTTTGAACTCCAGTTACTAACCAGCAGATAATTGTTATCTGCTGTTCTGGCAATTACCTTGGGGGTTTTTCCGGTTTGGATCAACGGCAGGTTGATCGTGTCTTTAGTTTGTGTTTCGAAATTGGTCACATATGCCCGCTTATTTGGGGTATAATAGTGAGACCCGCCCGGTAAAAGAGAATCGAGAAAAATTGGAACCACGCCTCCGGCATTATGTAAAGAAACCCATAAAATTTTATCATGGTGACTAAAGCATGCCTCTACCGGTTTTTCTGCAAAGGAAGGTAAAGGTTTATGCCGCAAGTAATCTATTCCCGTCGCTTTAGTCGGACTAAAAACAATTTCCCGAACCATCTTTTTTTTGGCCTGGCTAAATTCGTAGATGCTCATAGCTTCCAGATTAAGCGCATACAAATTTGTTCCGCTTGAATTGAATAATACTGATTTTACACCATATGAAGAATGGAGAACTTCAGTTTGTTCAAAGATCAATTCCGAGTATATTTTTACTTGATCAGGCCCTTGTTTAACAGCAGGGGTATGATCAGAACTGATCGTGTGATTTAGCACAAGCATGCAGGTTATCGCCGTTAAACATAAATGATTTTTCACAACGATACGATCTGGTTTAATAAGAAAAAGGATAAGTCTCAGGGATCTGGTGGCTGTCGGGTCTGAGATACAACGGATGAAGTGCGGAAGTTTCATCGATGTAAATGAACGCATCATATCTGGAGCTAAGTACTGAAGGCACATAGTTCCCATTTCTTTCGCGTTCGGGGTGGTAAACAACTCCAATTGCCCGATGTGGTAATACGGTATCAAAGCGCTGTTTTTTAATTCTATCAAATACCAGAAGTTTGTCTGCTGCAGATTCCTGATGCAGTATTTGCTCTATGCTGCCGGTACGAGCGGGCGGCACATCCATCACCTGCATCTCAGCGCCCCACTCGTCAGCTGCTACCACTGATCCGCTGTAGGAGCCAAAGCCAACCAGTATCACATCTTTCAATCCCATATCTTCCCGGGCCAGTTGTCCGATATTGATCATGCCGGCGGAATGCATATCTGTATATCTGGCGTCGCCGATATGTGTGTTATGTTCCCATACAATGGCCTTTGCTCCGGCTCCATAAAATTTACGCAATCTGTACAGTGTTTCCATCATATGTGTGTCCCTGAGGTTCCAGGTATTGTCATTAAGACTCGTCATATTTCTATAGTAGGCTTCGGCATTGACGGCGATATGTGCATTCTGTTCCGTATTGAACGCTGCTTCCGCGTCATGGTCATAATCTGGGGCATTTTTACGGATTTCGGTGAGCATGCTGATCAGTGAATCCTGGCAAGAATCTGACAGGGTAAACTGGTCCCGGGCATATTTATATTCGTCTCTGCCATAGGGCTCAAAACATAACATCGCCTTTTTTGCCGCTTCTGCAGCAATAGGATCGGTTTTTTCCAGATACCCGGTAATGACATCCATTGATTCCCAGAGGCTATAGACATCAAGTCCGTAAAATCCAATTTTTAGGTCAGCGTTCAGACCGGCATTATAAGCCTTTAGCCAGGCAGCCAATGCTGCTACTTCCCAATTGGCCCACATCCATGTTGGCCATCTTCTAAAATTGAGCAGCACTTCTTCGGGCTTTTTGTCTCCCGATTCGTATCCTTTAACATATCGGTTCAGTTTGTAGCAATCCGGCCAGTCGCCCTCTACCGCAATGAAATTAAAACCTTTCTCTTCAATCAATCTTTTTGATATAGCTGTCCGCCAGGTATAGTACTCATGTGTACCATGTGAAGCTTCGCCAAGTAACACACAGTGGGCATCACCTATCCGATACATTAACGGATCGAGAGCTTTTGCTTCTTTCAGACTATAAGTCTGTTCTTTTTCAATCGTTGAGCTAAATAACGGCTCTTTAATGTAAGGTTCCATCTCATTTCGATTTAAACATTCGCTGAGGGCTTCGTTAATTTATTTAATCTGACTTTATCAGGGCCAGTACTTTTTCGTCTGTGAAGTCTTCAAACTGATCGTACACCTGACCAACCCCATAAAAATCATCTGGCTGCACCAATACCTCTATTGCATCTGCTTCATTCAGGTGAATATCATAATTGTGTCCTGATACCGGTGCTGCAACAATTATCCTTCCGGCTCCTTTTCTTCGGCAGAGGCGTATGACGGGAACAAGTGTTACGCCCATGGCAATCCCATCGTCTGTAATAATTACCGTACGGTCTTTCATTTCGGGCAATGGCTTTGAGCCCCGGTAAACTTCAACCCTGCGTCGTACTTCTACAAGTTGTTTTTCGATGATGTCTTCAATTACTTCCTGATTAAGCATGTCTTTACCAAAGGCCGCTACATAGATTTCTGAGTTTTCGCTCACCGCACCAAAGCCTGTTTCTTCTCTTCCGGGAAGAGGCAACTTCTTGGCAACTATAAAGGACAACTCTGCTTCCAGGATTCGCGCAACATAATATCCTACAGCTATTCCACCACGGGGAATCCCAATGATCAGCGGATTGAGGTTCTTGTATTTCGGCTTTAGGAAATTACCTAACTGCTCTCCGGCATGCTTTCTGTTTTTAAATGGCCTGTGTTTTCGAGTATGGTTCATCATGGATTATTTACATTATTTCACCAAATCAAAGCGATCTATTGGCTTATCTTTTTTTGGTAAAGTGCCGAACAATTTATCCCATAACATAGAACTTACCCCAAAAGCCTTATCGGGATATCTGTAATGATGCAGGTGGTGATTTCTCCATAATGCTTTTAAGTATTTTGGGGGAGCATAGCTGTGGATAGCAAAATGAATAGATACGTAAATGAGATATCCCGAAATAAAGCCGGAAAAAAAGACCATTGCATACCCTCCGGATGCTGAGATCAATAATGAAATCCCGTAAAATAGAGAAAAAACTACCGAGGCCATTAAAATGCTGGGTACCGGAGGCATAAACAATCTGCTTTTATCCCTCGGGAAATCATGGTGGTTCTCGTGAATGATGTAGACCAGCCGCTTACCCATGTCGCTGCTGGCTTCGAAATGAAAGAGAAAACGATGAACCAGGTATTCGAATAAAGTCCAGCTTAGCATCGCAAAAAAAAATATAGCCGTAATTAGTTTAATACTGTAATGAAATTGTAGCCGGGCATAAGCCACTAAAAGAATGTTTACAGGAATATATATAGAGTAAATAACCCAGGGTCTGGTTTTAGTCAGCATCTCCAAACGTTGGTTACTGAAAATTCTGGCCTGTCCTTTATTGCTAATCGGTTTGGAAATCATGCTTGCTCCTTTCTAATTAAATGAGAGAACGGCTAATGAGATAAGGAAAATCGAAGAACTATCGTAAAGCCGCAATATGATGACGTATTTTTTGGAACAAATAAGGGGGCGAAACTGTTTCTTAAAATCTGAAAAATATATCCCCTGGCAGGTGCTTATGTTGCTAACCTCATTTTATTGCAAAGGTATTTACCACCATCAAAACGACAAAAAAAGGGGCATTACCGTGTTTCTACGTATTTTTTTTTAGTGACGAACAAAGTCGATACTCTCCTGTTAATAAGATGCAGGGTTTACCAAGAGAAGTGAATAGCTGCAAGAATGTAAACTGATTTAAAAAAATAAATACTATGGAAAATTCGAATCGAAAAACACAAAACATGCCTAATGGACATCTTCATGAATTATTTGTTGATGAGTTAAGAGATATTCTGGGGGCTGAGAAACAGTTGTTAAAAGGTTTAAAAAAACTATCTTCAAATGCCCACAGCACAGCTTTGAAATCGGCATTTGAAGAACATTATACACAAACAGAAGGACAGATCGAGCGGTTAAAACAAACTTTTGAATCTATCGGACTAAGTGCAAGGGGCAAAAAATGTAAGGCTATGGAGGGATTGCTGGAAGAGGCAGACGAGATCATTGAAAGCTTTGAAAAGAGTCCGGTTTTAGATGCAGCACTAATTGCTGCGGCCCAAAAAGTGGAACATTATGAAATTGCGAGTTACGGCTGCCTGGTTACCTATGCCAAATTAATGGAACACACACAAGCTGAAGAATTACTGAGTGCAACTTTAGCGGAAGAAAAGGAAACTGATGTTAAGCTTACGGATATTGCCATGACTGAAGCCAATGTGATGGCATAGGTGCTAATGGTATGATATAGTGTGTTTTAGGAGCCCTGTTTTGCATAACAGGGCTTTTTTATTTGTCAGCCTGAGTTTTTTCTATCAGATATTGTGCATTGGAAATGGCATAACCTTTAACATCATTATTAAAATAAATGTAGGCCTCTTTAACGTTGGACCTGGATTTTATCTTGTGCGAAAAGCTGTCCAGCTCCTCTTTGCTGTAATTGGAAGCGTATAGTTGTGTTGCGCCGTGCATGCGATAATATAGGTGAGGCGTATTACTAATGATGTCATCCGGGAAATCCGGATGATTCATGCCACAGAAACCGATATGATGTTTCCCTAAACTATCATATACTTCTTTTTGCCACCAACTTACATGCCTGAATTCTACCACGTTTCTGTGTGAATGGTTTAGACTGCTGATGATCTGTTCAAGTCTTGTTTCGGAGAAAACAAAATTAGGGGGAAACTGGAATAATATACAGCCGAGTTTTTGCTTTAAACCCTGATCAACTATCTTATAAAACTCATCGATCATTGAAGCTGTTCCATGGAGCTTTTTATAATGTGTGATAATTCGGGGTGCCTTAACTGAGAAAAGAAAGTCTTCCGGACTTTTTTGATGCCATTTCTCTAAAACTGAAAGTTGTGGGAAGCGATAAAAAGTCACATTTAATTCTAAGGCACTAAAAAAGCGGCAATAGTATTCAAACCATTTCTTTTCTGGAAGGTCTTTAGGGTAAAATTCTCCTTTCCAATGCTTATAATGAAATCCTGAACATCCTATTGAATAGACCATATTTAAGTCAATAATTAAACGTTGTTGTTTACTCAAAAACTATGCTCCGGATAAAGAGAAATTTACCTGAATGCTGCTGAAATCTACCCGTTTGCAGCAGATGTAAATACCTGAATTCTAAAATTAACCACCGTTTTAATATTTG
>CBFGNP010000333.1:0-5449 GCA_965650095.1 uncultured Pedobacter sp.
ATCACAAAATAACTAAACAAATCGCCCAACACCGTCTGGGCTGCGAGAGCAATGGCAATTCCCCCGACACCCAATCCGGCAATCAAAGTTGTCACATTATATCCCAGATTATCAATCAGAAAAATAATCCCGAGGATCCAAATCACTACATTAGCAATCGCAATTAATCCCCCAGCCTGTTTCTCCTTGCTCTCACTGTGTTCCCTGCGCTGTAAAAAAGAATAAACAAACTTACGAAAGGCAGCACTGATGATCCTAAGCACAAAAAAAGTAAAAGCAATCAGGTAAGCCACATGGATAACCTTTTCGATCTTGTCAATAAAATTTAAAGTTGACAAAGCAAAATATATCGTACTGATATATACCAGCGGGATTACGGATCTCTCCATCACCGTGACGATAAAATTGTCCCATGTGGTACTGGTATTCAAGGCCCAAACTGTCAACTTTTTCAAGATAAAAAACTTAAAAAGCCTGATCAGAATAAAAAGACAGATAATAATCGCGGCAGCAATAACCCAATTGGAAATGCTGTTACCCCAGAAATTTTGATCAATAATGCTACCGGTGTTAAAGGAATTTGGATTTTTCATAGTAATAAAGCGACAGGAACCTCCACACATGGAAATCCAGCCAAGCCAGACAGCAACTCCTTTATGCTGATTAATGGGATAAACCCAGTAAGAAAAAAAGAATCATCAAGGACTTTAGATAGAATCGCTATTGATTCGGACAGCCCCAGGCAATGATCCAGATGAATTGATACTAAGATACAAAAATATTTTTAACCTGATCCAGCTTAGGGAATCAACAGTCGTAAAGAATCGGCCTTGAGCCTGCTTTTCAGCCATTTACTCAATTTGGCCCTGTCTGTACTGTTTACAGGCTTAGAAAAATCTGCTACAACCATGGTTAGTGTATCTCTTTCGGGCTTGTCCAGCACTTCCACCACTACATTAGATGCGGTATAGTTCGTCATCTCGGGATAAAGCGCCTTCAGTTCCGACCGGATATCTGGCAAAGTTCTGTCCAAAATTGAAACCTGATCTACTTGCTGAGTTGTTGAATCTTTTTTAAAAACATCTTCCAGAATACTGGCCTTAATCTGAGAAAAATCAATCTCCTGCTTGGCGTTCAGTCCTTGTCGGATGTTTAGCCTGGTTTCTTTAAGCCTGTAACTTTCCAGCTTCCCGCGTATCGAATCGATGTTGCCTTTGGACAGCTCATAGCCGATCAATAGCAAGTCAATCTCATTTCCTTCTGAGCTGTATTTAAATGTTTTATTCACGACCTGCGTATTCTTAAACTGAAACTGCTCATTGACAAAACGATTGGCATTGTTCTCAAAAATGCTCTTGTCCACGATACCGTAGGCCAGATAGATACTCGGCAAAACTGCAATTGCAACTACAATCATGATGTATCTCGATACCTTCTTTTCCGTTTCGCTGTCTTCAAAGTGTTTCTTGCCAAACCTCAGAAAACGAACAATTAAAAAAGTACTGATACAAATAAATACACTATTGATAAAATACAGATAAATGGCACCGAGGAAATAGTAAAAATTACCGGATGCCAGACCAAAGCCGGCAGTGCATAAGGGCGGCATCAAAGCTGTGGCAATAGCCACTCCCGGAATGACATTACTTTTCTCTTTTCGTGTACCCGCTACTATTCCTGCAAGTCCCCCAAAAAATGCGATGAACACATCCCATATGGAAGGTGTGGTCCTGGCCAGCAATTCGCTTTGCGCATCGTGTAATGGTGTAACCCAGAAATAAATGGTTGAAGCGATTACACTAATGATCGTTGCAATCAACAAATTCCGTAAGCCTTTTTTGACCAGATCAAAATCATTAATGCCGATACCTAACCCTACCCCCATAATCGGACCCATCAGCGGAGAAATCAACATCGCTCCAATGATCACAGCAGTAGAGTTTACATTCAGACCAATAGAGGCAATCAGAATGGCAAATATCAGTGTCCACAAATTGGCGCCGACAAAGTCTGAATTCTTTTTTATAGCAGCGATGACATCGTCTTCATCTGCCTTGTCCAGATGCAGGTTAAATCTGCGCGCAATGGATAGCCTGATGATCCGGAATAAACGAATGGAAGTGCTTTTCTGAGGTTCGGTCAATATAAAGAAGCTTTAATGATACCCAGTGCAAAATATAGTCCATTTATTTTAAACGCACAAATCTAATTGAGTATTGCTGCACTTAGGTTTGTGCTTAAGGTGACACTTGACCTTTTAATATGAAAAACATTCTTATCGACTTGATTTATTTATCGTATCTTATTTCCTGGGGTATCTGACCTCAAAACCTGTTGTTGTTCCTCCTCTTCAAGCTCCTTCATATACTGAATTTTTAAGTGATCATACATCGAATGCTTATCAATCAACACCGAAACCAGGCTGGCGACCATACCAGCCAAAATGAGGTGAAAGATCACATTATTCCTTTTTTTCATCTCCAATACCAGTATCGCAGAAGTAAATGTGGAGCGGGTGACACCTGTTAAAAACCCGACCATTCCTGAAAGGATCAGCAGATTGGTATTCGTTTCCGAAAGGGCCAGCCAGCCTGAAACCGTCGAGCCTACACCCGCTCCGGCGGATAACGCGGGCGCAAATATTCCTCCTGAGGCTCCCGTAGTAAACGACAGCACTGGTCCAATAACCCTTAACAACGGCGTATACCATGCCGAATATTTATCGGGACCAAAAAGCACCTTTTCCATCAAATTCTTTCCCGAACCCAATACTTCATAATCTAGAAAAACGGCTACCAGAGCAAGCGTCAACGCACATCCTATAATATAAAAAACGTGCTGACGGGCAAGTTTCAGCTTTGACTTCCACCTTAAAAGTGCCAGGATAAGTTTAGACATCGCACTACCCAGAAGCCCGGAAATCACGGCAACCAAAACCACCCCTAAAAAAATGAGCCCGGAAAGACGGCCGATTTTAGGATAACCCAGGTACAGATAAGGGCCGAGAAGCCCCTGGGCGGTTAAGCCGGCAATAATGACCGATGAAAAAATAGCCGTCTTGAAATAACTAAAATGAGTCTTGGTCAGCTCCTCTATGGCAAAAACAATTCCTCCTAAAGGTGTATTAAAAGCAGCAGCCAGTCCAGCCGCCGCTCCGGTAATGATCATATTACTTTTGGCAACCTTAGGCCACCACTCAGGTAAAGCCTGGTTGATCCTTCTAAAAATAGAAGCCGCAATTTGAATTGTGGGTCCCTCTCTTCCAATTGCTCCTCCTCCAATAGCCAATATCAGACTGGAGGTTACCTTCACCATTATGACTTTCAAACTTAACAACTGGTCGACCCGACGGTTTGTCACCGGGCTGGAAATAGAGATCGCAGCCATTACCTGTGGGATACCACTCCCTCTGGAATACGGGGCGAAGCGTGTAACCAACCAGCAGGCCAGCAGAAAACAAACCGGTGTAAGTAAAAAAAGTAACCAAACCGATTGGTGGTAAACATATTTTGTCAGTTCTTCAGCCAGTAAAAAAAGCTTTGTATACATGACCGCAATTAGCCCGGTAACAATAGAAGCGATCCAAAAGGGAATCGCCTGTAGCATATTATGTTTGAGTTTTTCGTTCTTTATACGGTCAAACGCTCGTTTTAAATGGCTTCTCAGAATATCGGTAAAGACTTTTAAAGGGGAATAACTCATAGAATCATAAAAGTAAGGTTTTAAAATGATACAATTATCAGTACAGATATATCCACAGGCAATTAACGACATCACAGGCAAGCGAAGCATCCCAACTGCATTGTCCTTAAAAATTGATAAAGCGCTGGGACTGGAAGAAGGAACCATGCATTTATTCCCCGACTGTTTTCCCAGCCAGAACAGAAGATTCTATTAACCTCTTAAATCCACCAAAATGAACATTAGAAACAAGCTTATCGAAAAACGAAATGTAAGTGAAAATTCATACAATGAATTGTTTAGTTATCTAAAAAAGCACACAGCTTTCCCAAGAAATCAAGAGATGAAAAGAGTAATTGACAGCTTGCTGTAAAACGGTACGCCTACCCTAATACGAATACAACAATAAAGCCTTAGAGAAATTTAAGGCTTTATTGTTGCCCAACCTGGTCTCGTACTCGAAACAATTACTTAATGAATTACCTCTTGCTAATTTTATACAGCTTGCCACTATCAGTACCTGCGTAAATGTTACCGTCTTTACCAATGGCCATGCAGCGCCAGCGTTGTCGCCTGTTCTCCAGCAAACGCTCCTCGCCTACGACTTTATTGTTCTTGATAACCAAACGAACGATATGCAAACTACCCAGGCCGCCTAATAAAATATTATTTTTCCACTCCGCTATGTTGCCGGTATAAAATATCATACAACCCGGCGAAATGACCGGGTCCCAATAGTAAACCGGCTGTATGGTACCCTCTTTTTGCTGTATACCTTCGTACACTTTTTCGCCACTATACTCAATACCATATGTTACCACAGGCCAACCGTAGTTACCACCGGCCCGGATCAGGTTAAGCTCATCGCCACCACGCGGACCGAACTCAGCTTCCCACAGATCTCCTGTAGCAGGATGAATAGCCAAACCATCCGGGTTACGGAAACCCAGGGCGTATATCTCGGGCTTAGCATTTGCCTTTCCAATGAATGGATTACCGGCCGCTGGCTTGCCATTTTTGGTAATACGGATGATCTTGCCTGTTGTAGCGCTCAGATCCTGTGCTTTTTGACGAATGTTGTTCGCGCTACGGTCGCCCGAACTAACAACAATATTGCCCTTTTTATCAAACAATAATCGCGAACCGTACTGGCCGCCGCCTTTATGGCGGGGTACGGCTTCAAATATCACGCTTACGTCCACTAACCTGGTCTCATCGGCAGACAGCCTGCCTTTCGCAACAGCCAATGCAGCGCCGTTTTTACCCGGCTGGGCATAGGTCCAATAAACCATGCGGTTCTTTTTAAAGTTGGGGTCAATGTTCACATCCAGCAAACCACCCTGTCCCTGGAAATGTACTTTAGGGAAACCTGTGATCGTTTTCACGATCTTACCCGTAGTGGTCAATATTTGCATGGTGCCCGGCTTGCCGCTTATCAGTAAACGTCCGTCAGGCAATACGCAAATACCCCATGGGCCCTCCAGTGTACTATTGATCACTTCGTCTTTATACGCAGTTTTGCTTTTAACGCTACCTATACGGGTTTGGCCCTTAAAAGCGGGTTTGTAGTCGGCATTGGCTTTGTTGGTTTCTACAGGGGCACCGGTCTGAGCCACACCGGAAATGGTCACTGATGTTAGAGCGATGCCCAATGCCAGTGGTTTATAAAGTTTTAATAACATAAAATGGTTCGTTGGTTTTAGTCTTTTTTTAAGCTATTGAGATATTTTATACTCTCAGGCACTTGCGTAACGGATGAACTGCTTTC
>CBFGNP010000334.1:0-5448 GCA_965650095.1 uncultured Pedobacter sp.
TCGAATTTTAAAAGAGACCGGTTTCTGATGATCAGGCATACCGCATAAAAAGGGAGCAGTAATAGGGCATAAACCCGGTAAAACCGGTACATAAACCGTAGTTTATTCTTATATTCTATATAAAGCAATAAGGCAAAAGAAATGAAAAATATAATTGCGGTATACCATTTCAGGTAACCGAAAAACAGCATGGCCACGCAAATGCCCAACATCAGGTTGCTGACCGACAGACTGAATTTTTCCGGATTGTTGTTTGGAAACCGGTAGTTTAAATAGCAGTACAAGCATAAACCAAGGGCAGGGGCAATAAATGAAAATATTAATAGTTCCTTGCTAAAAGACAGGATCCCCAGTCTGGCAAAAAGAAGGGGTAGTAACAAGAAGATAACTCCTGTAAGCAGTATCGACAATAAAGCCGGTTTTGTATGATTATACTTCATGTATGACAATAAGTTCCAGCTCAAAAGTATGAAGTTTGCTTGATAATTGCCATTTTGTTATCTTAGGGCGTAAATATTCACCTTGCATTGTCCAGGTATCTAGTCGCATTCCATACTTTATCCTTAAATAAGATGTCAAACATTAACCTGATCATTGAAGAGCGCCCCACCAGTATTGGCAGTTTTATGGTAGGTCGGCTCCTGCCTTTTCGCGAGAAGCGTATGGTAGGTCCTTTTGCTTTTATAGACCATATGGGGCCGGTATGCATGGGCGACCAGGAAAATATGGATGTTCCTCCACATCCGCATATTGGCCTTTCCACACTTACCTATCTTTTTGAGGGAAGTATTATGCATCGTGATAGCCTTGGTACTGAAATAGAAATTAAGCCCGGACAGGTGAACTGGATGACAGCAGGAAAAGGTATTGTCCATTCGGAAAGGACACCAGGGTACTTGCGCAACTCGGATAAGATGATGCATGGCTTACAGATCTGGGTAGCCTTACCCAAACATCTGGAAGAAATGGAACCTGAATTCTTTCATGTGGAAGAGAAAGGATTGCCGGAGTGGGTAGACCAGGGTGTAAACTTTAAATTGATAGCTGGTGAGGTCTTTGGCAGGAAATCCGAAGTGCCGGTATACAGCCCGCTGTATTTCCTGGAGCTAAAAACCACGGAGAGGCAAACAATTAAAATAGGTCAGGCGCTTTTTGGCGAGAGTGCGTTATACATTCTGGAAGGGGGCATAGAAAGTGAAGGAAATATTTTCGGTCCTAAACAATTACTGGTTGCCAAAGACAGCAAACTATGCGAATTTCACATGCAGGAAAATACAACCCTCTATGTTTTTGGTGGCGAACCATTTGATGAACCGCGCATCATCTACTGGAATTTTGTAGCCTCTACTCCCGAAATGATCGAGAAGGCCAAAACAATGTGGCTGGAGCAGTCGTTTTCTCCTGTGCCGGGAGAAACAGAATTCGTGCCGCTGCCACTTCAAAATAATGATAATAGAACGCAAAGGCCCTAAAGAAGATGGAGATTGAACAATATAATACCGATAAGAATGGCTTTTTTAAAGCGATGGAAAATTACGATGAAGCAGGGGTGCTGACTTATGTCTGGGCCGGATCCGACAAGATCATTATTGATCATACGGAAGTAAACAGCGGATTTGAAGGTACGGGAGTGGGCAAACAGCTGGTATTGGAAGCAGTTAAATATGCCCGTGAGCATAATATTAAAATTCTTCCGCTTTGTCCGTACGCAAAAAGTGTGTTCGATAAAGCCGGGGACCTTAAGGATGTATTGTTTTAAATGATTTTATCACAATGAAAGCAGCATATTTAGAAGGCAATAATCAGCCTTACATCATAAAAGAAGTGCCAACTCCGGTTCCAGCTAATGGAGAGGCGTTAGTCAGATTGGAGTATTCAGCCTTTAATCAAAGAGACATCAGGGTACAAAAAGGCACTTATGCCGCGGCGCCTTTACCAGAAGGCGGACTGGTTATCGGATCAGATGGATATGGTAAAATCACGGAAACCGGAAAGGGGGTTGACGAGTCCTGGCTCGGAAAAAAAGTAGTTATTAATCCGGGACGCAATTGGGGTAGCAACCCGGAGACTTTTGGTCCTGATTTTAAGATCATGGGGAGTCCTGACCCCGGTACTTTCGCTGAATACATAGCGGTGGAGCTGCAATACCTGGAGGAAAAACCAGCTTATTTAACAGATGAAGAAGCGGGGGCCTTGCCCTTAGCTGGTCTTACGACTTACCGGGCGGTTTTTAGCAAAGGAAAAGTTAAAGCCGGAGAAAAGGTATTGATAACCGGCATAGGGGCCGGTACTGCATTACTTGCCTTGCAATATGTGATGGCAGCAGGGGCAGAAGCTTATGTGACTTCAGGTACTGAAGGTAAACTGCAAAAGGCTATTGCTATGGGAGCGAAGGATGGGTTTAATTATAAAACAGAAGACTGGGCTAGTCGGGCAAATGCGGAAACCGGAGGCTTTGATCTGGTGCTGGACAGTGCATCGGGAAAGGGTTTTGCCAGGTTGATAGAAGTGCTGAAGCCAGGAGGCAGACTCGTGTTTTGGGGTGGTACTGACGGGCCGATAGAGAACATCGTCCCTGCGCATATTTATTGGAAGAACCTGTCTATTTTGGGTACAACGCTTGGCAGCAATCAGGAGTTTTCTGACATGCTTGCTTTTTCGGAAAAGCACCGCATAAGACCGGTGATCGATAAGGTGTTCTCCTCACTTTCACATGCACAGGAGGCCGCAGCATATTTATCCTCAGGCCTGCAGTTTGGTAAGATTGTTATCCGCAATAGAGTTTAAAGGCCCAATGCGTTTCCGTTTTACCTACCGGTCAGGTCAATACTAAAACTGTCAAACAGTGCTGCATCCTGAATTCCTGTCCCGCTGTTGTTTTTATGCCCAACCGTATAGTATTCCCCAATGATCTTAAAACAGAACGGGCTTTTCTCGATGCTGATTTTTAGGAAACCGCGTTTGTGATCGCAATAGTTTTCCAGCTGTACCTGGTCAAGCAAATGGCTTTTCGTATCATATGCCTGGTCAGAAGGATCAGCCAGGCGATGCAGCTCTTCAAACCCTCCCGCTCCTGCAACAATGAAAGGTGTCGTTTTACCGTCTTTATACTGCTTGCTGAATCTTTGATAGTTGTGTACATGACCACTAAAAACAATATCAGGCTTTACACCTGCCTCTTCAAAAGCCGAGTCCAGGAACGCTATCATATTCAGACTTGAGCCGTGATTAAGATCAGCTGAGTAGGGGGCATGGTGCAGACACACAATTATGGCCTTCCCCGCACTGTATTTAACCGCATGCTGCAGTTCTTTTATAAACCAGTTCTTTTGTTCCTTTTTGATCGAACCATGCTTAGGAACATTGGTGTATAGTCCGATAATAGTGGCCAATGAGGCTTCCATGGTCCAGTATACGTGCGGTTGTACCTGGCTTTTACGTAGGGTATGCTGACCGAAATAAATTGTTTTTGGACAAGTGTTGCAAAAGGCGGTATAAAATGCCTCCAGACTGTCGTAGTGCGCTTCGCTTTTCGGATTTACATCGCTGTCGTGGTTGCCGGCAATAGCATAAATAGGTGCAGGATAACTTTCAAAAGGAGCTAAAAACTGCTCAGCGTATTGCTCTGCTTCACCATAATGATATACCAGATCGCCCAGATGGTAAAGAAATGACGGGCGATCTTCTTCTGCTGCAATATTTAAATACTGGGCGGTCATCTGGCAGGTTACCCGCTGCCGCTTGTCCGGCCTATTTCCTCCGCCGGTATCACCAACCATATGAAAAACCAGTTTTCCTTTCTTTAGCGGTTCGCCCACGCTTAATCTGTACGGATAGCTGCCAGATGGCTGCGGTAGTGATTGAAATCTATCTGTATCATCAGTTTTTTCTGTTTTTACAACAGCGCTGTATAAGATTTTAGTGCGAATCATAACCATATTGCTTTGTGATCACAATAAAATTAAAGCATTCCTGTTAAGCGATTGTTAAGGAATCAACAAGAACTCTCGTCCGCACTTATCTCTAATTGTAATTCTGCTGTAATTAAAAACATGATTAGCGGAATATTCAATTCAACTGTAATATTTACAAAAAATTATTCTCTAAATTAGAATCTGAATTTAAAATTTATGAAACGTATTCTCTTTATGACGGCTATGGTTTTGATCATCAGCGCCTGTGATAACACCAAATTGCAGTTAAGGGCTCCGGCACCGGAAGGCAACAATACTGCATCTGCAACCGGGGCTCAACAACCGGACTCATTATTGGCCGATACCGTAAAAAAAGACGCTGTCATCTCACGCTGACATAGGGTTGTCACTGCAGTGGTCTAAGTTTGTCATTATAAAATGATGGAAATGGAAAAGCAATCACTCAGATCGTTCCCTGTTATAGGGATTACAGTTAAGACAAGCAATGCCGATGGACGTGCAGCAATAGACATTCCCGAACTTTGGTCCAAATTTTGGGCAACAGATATTGCCGCCCAGATACCAGGCAGGATTGGCAATGATATTTATAGTGTGTATACTGCTTATGAAGGAGACTATACGCAGCCTTACACCACGTTGATTGGTTATCGCGTCGAGAACCTGAATCATATTCCTGCTGGTTTTGCCGGATTGATGATTGAAGAAGGGCCTTATATGAAATGTACTGCAAAAGGGGACTTGTCAAAAGGCGCTGTGTTTAATGCCTGGCTGGAAATCTGGAATGCTAAAATCCCGAGGTCGTATACGGCGGATTTTGAGGTCTATGGCGAACGTTCGCAAAATCCGGAGGATGCTGAAGTAGATATTTTTCTAGCCGTTAAAGGTTAATCTGTTTTAGCGAAGTTTTCCCGGGACAAAAACTTACCTCCCCTGTAAAATATTCTTTAACAAGTGGTAATTAGCCGACAGTTATATAACTTTTTACTAAGTTTGAATATACTAACTCATAACTTATGATAAAATTGAATAGGCTAACAGGTGCCGCTATGGTTGCAGGGACTGTTTTATATCTGTCTGCCTGCAGCAATGCAGGGTCGCAACAAGAATTGCAATCGGGAATCATTCTAAAAAATATGGATACCACGGCTGCTCCGGGGAATAATTTCACTGAATTCGTGAACGGCACCTGGATGAAAAATACTAAGGTTCCTTCCGATAAGGCCCGTTATGGGGTGATGGATATCATCAATGATAAAGCCCAGGAAGATGTGAAGTCCATCATAGAAAATGCAGCGAAGAATGAGGCAAAAGAAGGTTCCGAGGAACAAAAGATCGGTGATTACTACGAATCTTATATGAACATGAAAGTTAGGGATTCGATAGGATTAGCGCCTCTGGCGGCTGAATTTAAAAAGATCGATGCCCTTACTGCAACAAAGGACCTTGCTGCCTACTTCGCCTATGCCAAT
This sequence comes from uncultured Pedobacter sp., assembly GCA_965650095.1. Lineage (GTDB taxonomy): Bacteria > Bacteroidota > Bacteroidia > Sphingobacteriales > Sphingobacteriaceae > Pedobacter. The sequence goes on from CBFGNP010000334.1 coordinate 5,405, forward strand.
AAAAGAGGGGATAAAATTCCGTTTAGCCTGGGCGTAACTGAAGA
>CBFGNP010000335.1:0-5437 GCA_965650095.1 uncultured Pedobacter sp.
CCGACGAACAGCTGCGAAGCTTAATTGAAGAAAATGACCTGGATTTTTATAAAGAAAGTACTTTAAGAAGAGAGATTTCGACAGACGGAAAATCAAGAGCTTTTATCAATGACACACCAGTAACCCTAGGGGTAATGAAACAAATCGGCGAGCGGTTGATTGACATTCACGCTCAACACGCTACCCTTGAAGTTAACGATCCGGCATTTCAGTTATCCGTCGTGGATACCCTTGCGGGTCACCCGCAATTACTAACTGCCTATCGCAATAAGTTTAAACAGTATAAGCAACAGCAGCAACTGCTAACTGACCTGCAGACAAAAGCGGCTGAAGCCAGGAACAAGCAGGATTATGAGCAGTTTCTCTTTAATGAGCTGGAAAATGCGAACCTACAGACCGATGAACAGGAAAAACTGGAAACAGAACTACAGATGCTCAACAATGCGGAGCACATTAAAAGAGGTCTGCTAACCAGTTACAACCTGCTTAGCGAAGAAGATACCGCTGTCCTTCCGATTTTAAAAGAAGTAATTGGCCAGATTCAAAACATAGAAAAGTTTAATGCGGATTATAACGAATTAAATGAGCGCCTGCGTTCGGTATTGATAGAATTGAAAGATATCTCCATAGAATTAGCAGGACTGGAAGACCATATCGTTTTTAATCCATCGAGGATTGAAGAAATAAATTTACGTCTCGACCTTATTTATGGCTTGCAACAGAAACACAGAGTAAGCACTATTGAAGCGCTTCTGAATATCCAGGCTCAGTTGTCTGACAACCTTGCCAACCTGATTAGCGGTGATGAAGAGATAGCCCGGCTAGTAAGAAACTTAGAACTTATGCAGGCCGAATTGGAAGATATGGCTTTGGATCTGGCCAAGAACCGCAGTAAAGCCATCCTAACGGCAGAGATCAGTACAGGAGAAATCCTGCAACAGGTAGGAATGCCTAATGCAAAGATAAAGATCGAACAAACACGGGCCGCTGAATTAAACAAAGATGGAAAAGATCTGATCAGTTTATTATTTACAGCCAACAGTGGTCAGCCTCCAGCTCCGGTGGGTAAAGTAGCCTCCGGTGGCGAACTTTCGAGACTGATGTTGGCTATTAAATCGATCATGGCCAGACATACCTCCCTGCCTACATTGATATTTGATGAGATTGATACTGGAATCTCTGGCGAAACCGCGTTGCGTGTTGGAGATGTCATTGCTGAGCTGCAAGGAAACATGCAGGTAATCTGTATCACACATCTTCCGCAGATCGCCGCCAGAGGTGATGCCCATTATTTCGTTTATAAAAATGAGCAAAGCGAGCGCACCACAACCGGTATACGCAGGCTGAACAATTCCGATCGGATCGAAGCCATTGCTGAAATGCTGAGTGGTAAAACACCAGGTGCTTCGGCCCTGGAGAATGCGAGAGAACTGCTGGGCTATAAAAACTAAATGCAGCATTCTGCAAAGGAAAAAATCAGTAACTTCGGCCTGTTTTTAAAACAGAAATACTATGTATAACTTATTAAAAGGTAAACGCGGCATCATCACCGGCGCATTAGATCAAAATTCCATTGCCTGGAAAGTCGCTGAAAAAGCCCATGAAGAAGGCGCATCATTTGTATTGACTAATGCCCCTATTGCAATGCGTATGGGAGAGATCAATGCGCTGGCTGAAAAAACAGGATCACAAATTGTTCCTGCAGATGCAACCAATGTTGATGAGCTGACTAACCTGTTTACCCAATCACAGGAAATTTTAGGTGGCAAAATAGATTTTATACTGCATTCCATAGGCATGAGTGTGAACATCCGAAAAAAAATTCCGTATACAGAATCAAACTATGATTACTTTATGAAAGGAATTGATGTCTCTGCAATGTCCTTCCATAAAATGCTGGCGGTTGCTAAGAAACTGGATGCAATTAATGAGGGTGGCAGCGTGGTAGCGCTTACTTATATGGCTGCTCAGCGTACCTATCCTTTTTATACGGATATGGCTGATATCAAAGCCATGCTTGAATCGATTGCCCGTAGCTTTGGCTACCATTATGGCCTTGAGAAAAAAGTACGTATCAATACGGTCTCTCAATCTCCAACCAAAACGACAGCCGGAACGGGCATTAAAGGGTTCGGCGACTTCTACGATTATGCTGATGCTATTGCACCCCTGGGCAATGCAGATGCGGAATCTTGTGCAGATTACTGCGTTACCTTATTCTCTGACCTAACCCGCATGGTGACCATGCAGAACCTCTTTCATGATGGAGGTTACTCTTCTACCGGGGTAAGTGATGTGGTGATGAAAAAAATGGGCATCCAGGAACAATAAATATCCTTTCAGGATAGGCAGAACCTGCCTATCCTCCAAATCCCCTCCTCGAAATCCATTCTTTCAGCAATTCCCTCACTCCTTAACATTAAATGATTGTTTGTGAAATACTAATATAATTAGTATTTTTAACTAATGAAATTAGAAGATGAAAAAACGGACAATTACTTCAAAGGCCGCGGTGCACAGTTCAATCCGCACAACCGCTTTGCCAGGAACGATTATGTAAAGGAACATGATGAGGGAATTGATGAATGGGAAGAAGAAGATCATAAGACCACCTTCATTTTCGGAAAATCGAAATCGATAGTAAATAAAGTAGACAGTCCCGATGTAGGCATGGCCTATTCCCTGAATCCTTATCAAGGTTGCGAACACGGTTGTACTTATTGCTATGCAAGGAATGCACATGAATACTGGGGCTTTAGTGCCGGTCTGGACTTCGAGCGCAAAATCATTGTAAAAACAGACGCACCGGCCTTGTTTAGGACTTTTCTCGAACGAAAAACCTGGGACGCATCCGTCATATCCCTTTCGGGTAATACAGATTGTTATCAACCTGCGGAAAGGAAATTCAGGATCACAAGGCAGTTGCTGGAAATTGCGCTTGAATATAGACAGCCTATCGGTATGATCACCAAAAATGCGTTGATATTGAGAGATACAGACCTGCTTGCTGAAATGGCCAAGCTTAACCTGTGTATGGTATATGTCTCTATCAATAGCCTGAACGAAAAACTGCGTCAGAAAATGGAGCCGCGTACCACGACAGCGAAGCAGCGCTTAAAAATTGTCGAACAACTGAGCAGTGCCGGCATTCCTGTAGGTGTAATGGTTGCCCCACTGGTACCAGGTCTAAGCGACCACGAAATCCCTGTTATTCTCAAAACGATCGCCAATTGTGGTGCAACAGCTGCGGGCTATACAGTTGTAAGACTTAACGGTGCAATAGCTGGGATATTTGAAGACTGGCTACGCAAGAACTATCCGGACCGCTTTGAAAAAGTCTGGCACATGATCCAGTCCTGCCATGGAGGAAATGTAAATGACAGCAGGTTTGGTGACAGAATGAGAGGGGACGGAAATATTGCCAAACTGATAAAGGATAGCTTTAAACTACATTGCCGCTTAAACCACCTGAATGAAAAGAAAATAATGCTGGACTCACACCTCTTTAGCGTGCCGAAAGCACAGCTTAGCATATTCTAGACCCAGCCTTTTCTGATAAAGATACGGACGAAACAAACTATTGGACGATCAATCTTTTGAAGCCCCGTGTGAGTGTATCTGCCACAGATCCATCGGGCTTGCGGTATATGATATAGGCCTCCATATTTTTCATTGACCTGACAAAGTCAAGTGCTTCATTGACACTCATTGCCATGATCGGGCTATCATACCCATCTGCCGTAACAGCATCTTTTGCATAAATAGTCACACTGATTAAAGAATTATCTAAAGGATAACCTGTTTTAGGATCAATCAAATGTGCTATCTTCTTGGCTCCTTTCTGCCGGTATTTTCTATAATTGCCTGCCGTAGTTATTGCTCCCTTGTTGATTCTTATGATATGTCTGATCACGGGTTCAGCATCTGGCGATGCCGCAGGCCCCTCAATACCTATGCGCATCGAGGATCCGTCTGGCTTTGGACCTTTCACCCTTAATTCACCCCCTATTTCCACAACAAACGATGTTACACCTTTCTCCATCAAATAATAAGCTATTACATCGACGCTATAGCCCTGTGCGATACCGTTCAGGTCTATCTTTAAACAGGGTTTCGTTTTTGTTAGCCGGTTAGCCGTCAAATGCAGATTGTTCATGCCGACGCACTTTAAGATTGCATGGACAGACATACTGTCGGGAAAACTGGTTACTGGTTTTGGACCAAAACCCCAGGCCTGTACCAGAGGGGCCACAGTTACATCAAACCTGCCTGAAGTAGCTTTGTAAACCTCGAAGGACTTACGCATTACTGCAGCAAAATGTGCGTCTATATTCAGTCCATCCTGTGTTTCATTAAACCGGTTGATCAATGAATATGGTTTATAAAGAGACATAGACGAATCAATTACCATTAAGATGCTATCGACGGATTGCTTCGTCACCAGGCTATCCCGTGCAAAATATTTAATGGAATAAGTTGTACCCTGGGCATGACCGTAAATAACAAATTCCCGTTTATCTTTTCCTTTAAAAAAAGAAAAGATAAACGGGAATAATAATAAAATATATTTGCCTATATCAAGCATTGCAGCTTAAATAACCTTTGTTTTACCGGGGGTAGGAACAGGATATAGACCATTGGCGTCTGGCATTAGCTTCGGGTTAGCGTTCCAGCTCAGTTGATCAGGAAATAAACTATTATCCGCTTTTAAAGCATCATCCCATTTAATAATTTGCCCCGAGTAAGTGGCGTACCTACCTATGATTGCAGTAAAACAGCTCTTGGCAGCACGCTCTGCATCCCAGAATTTATACTGCCCCTTACTAATGGCTTCAAACAACTCGTCATGCTCAGTTTGATATGGATTGGCATTTCCTTTTGTAGGGTGGTTAAATATTTCCGTTCCCTTATGGTCCCACAATATACCATTGTTGCCGGCTGATAAATAAGTACGCCCTTTTGTACCCTGAAATGCTTCATCAACACGGTTTGCAGTGCCCTCAAAATGACGGCATTGACTATAAATTACTGCACCGTCAGCATAGGTAAGCTCTACAGCATGATTATCATAAATCTCGCCATAATCTTTACCTGTTCTCCAGGCGCGGCTACCTGTTCCTTGTACAGAAACGGGGTATGCATTTTTAACCCAGTTTGCAATATCGATGTTATGTACATGCTGCTCAACAATATGGTCGCCACACAACCAATTAAAATAATACCAGTTCCGCATCTGATATTCCATTTCGGTCTGGTTAGGCTGACGTTTTTTGACCCAAACTCCCCCACTGTTCCAATACACCTGGCCCCCGACAATATCGCCTATTGCACCATCCTGAATACGTTTTAAAGTCTCCCTGTAATTGGCCTGATATCGACGCTGTAATCCAACAACTACATTTAGTTTTTTCTGTTTTGCCAGCTCTGCCGCTGCCAA
>CBFGNP010000336.1:0-5431 GCA_965650095.1 uncultured Pedobacter sp.
ACCATCATACCGTACTGATTATAAATAGCAATGAACCGAGTTTATGAGCTCATGAATATAAATAAAAACTATAGATACTAATGAATAATAGGCTTATGATCGCTTCATAGCTGATAAAAACAAATATATAATAATGAAAACATACAAAAAATACCCTTTCTAAGATTAATCGGCAGCCGATGAAACAATTGTTTGCCTTTACAAAGCAAAACGGTTAAAACTTTAGCGGCAGCTCATTTGTTGTCCCAAAATCAACATCATGTTAGCTTAACTGTATTTCATTGAGCAAAACGCCGCTATGAGGTCGGCTAAAATAGAATAACTATGCAAATAGAAGTTAAAGAACCCGCTACTGGCGCATTATTGCGATTGGATGCTAAGACCGAAAATTATAAAGGGGAACATGGAATGAGGATCAGGCATCCAAATGGATCCAGCTTTTTTATTGTTCCTAAATCCGGGGCCTGGCGCTCTGCAGACGATCACCATATTGATCCTGAATTTCTAGTTAATATAGGTCTGGCTTTGGAAGGGAGGAAGCTGAGTGAGCAAACAGGCCGTCATTAACAGCCAGGGAGAAGCAGCAATAACCAAAACGTTCATCACCCTGCATCCCTGGCTGGTTTATACCAGGCTTAGGTATAACGGGCAATTGGTTTAAGCCCTTCAGTAATGGCGTCAATCAGTTTGGGGTTTATGTCTGTTTCATCCATTACTTTCCATTGTCCCTCTTTTTGAACGATTACAAAAGAATCTTTCTCGGGGAAGATAATTCGCAGCCCCTGATCGCCATTGTAATCTTCAGCGTGTGCCCTGAGCTGGACAGACGTATTGTCGGTTGGGTTTATAATCGTGAATTTCATAAGCTATTTTTTATATGACCAGAAATATGAGTTACTTACTACAAGCAAAAGCTAGTAATGATAACAAATATTTGAAGCCGGGGTTTGCGTGGTAAATACCCCTTTTTAACGTCATATAAAATCTGGTCATCAACACGACCAGCCCGGCGCAGATAACAATCTCAAGCAAGATTACCCGCCTGAGATTGTTATCTGGTTATTCTTTTAAACGCGTGCCGGCCGCATCATACCATATTTTCCGATCCTCCTTGCCTTCAAATGAAACTTTATAATTAATTGTGCCATTTTCATTTACAGTAAAGGCTTTATCTACTTTGTAATCGGGATAATCTCTTTGTATTCCTTGTGTTACCGGTCCGGGTAGTTGTGATACCTCGATCTCCATACCTCTCGAAATTACTTTACCGCTTTGATCTAATTTAGCATAGTGATTGGAATTGTTCATGGTAAAAGAAACCATATACCGGTTATCCTTTTTTTTCCACTCAACAGCACTGCTGTTTGGAAAAGTCGAATTAAAACTGGTCATCACGGCCGCCGGTACTTCGGTGGTGTCGATTTTCTTTTTATCCTGCGCTGCAGCACCTAGCACTGCTCCTGCAAATAACAGGAACGCAATAATTACCTTTTTCATTGATATGTAATGTTTTAAAGGCTATGAAGCGTGCAAAGCTTACTTTTTCATATCTATTGGTCTTTGTGTTCAAGGGCCCGCAAGCCCGGTTCATTGTGTCTGATAGTGGTAAGCTTATACAGGTTTCATAACTGATTATTTCTTGAAAAAATCCACAAAGTTTAAGCCATCGGAGCCCTCAGCACGCGGCTATTTTCATTTCCAGGGTTTTTACCAAAAGATTTTGCGTATTTGATGCAGCATTTGAAGATGCAGAGGATGCAAACACCGCTATGCAAACAAAAAAATAATGCCGGGCAGCGAAAAGAAACCTCCTGTCGAAAATCGTTCTGCCGCCAAACAAGCCACCCTGCTCAGCAGCAAAATTGGGTTCTCCGATGAGGCCTAGCGTTCTTTAGCGCTTCTTCAGCGCTAAAGTAATGCAGACTCAGAGAAGAATCCTTATTTTGCCTTTTTTGAATTCACCTGCACCTCATAGAGCGAAGCCGGTTCCAAATCCGTCTGATTTAACCCGTCCCATTCTCCATCGGGTTTACCTTCCAAACGACCCTTTAGTTTCTCTCCCTGCAGCCCGATGGCATAGTTTTTACCCGATACCCATGGGTTTTGCACAGCCGCGCCCTTAACCTTGCAATTCCATACCACCTGTGTAACACCTGCCCAGCCATGACCGCTGCCCCAGTTGCCGCGATCCTGAATATTGATCTCGCCGTCGGTATCTATATTGTCGTACAAGGTGCCGGTAGACCAGCGGTGATGAGGTCCGATATCAGCGTGTGTTTTCCGTGCCTTGCAATTGTAGAAAACATTTGGTCCGCATGTTTTCGCACCCGTTACATAGTCATGTCTGCCTTCAGTGGTCTCGAGGTTCATAAACAAGTTTTGCTGTCCGTTATTGCTGAAGGAATACCGTTTTCCGCCAGTAATGACCGATTTCGCATCCAGGCATTTAGAGTTTTTTACGGTGATATTCTTTGCCCCACCACTTAGACTTACACAGGAATAACCAAAAAATCGGGAGGTCACCTCACTTACCCATCCGTTTTCTATCCCATCAAATTCAAGGGCGATCCAACCATGATCTTCATCCGTATCACTTGCATAGTCAGATTGGAAAAAAATATTTTCTATTCCAACCTCTTTTAAACGACCCTTATATTCATACTTGAAAATTTCACCACCGCCATATTGCGCTTCCATAGCCATCACTACGGGGTTGTCGACCGTGATTTTATCCCCATCAACCGCCGTAATTTCTCTTTCATAACTCAGGTTATATTCAGCGGCTTTCCATTGTTTAGTGCCTTGGCGCTCCACAATTCTATCCATTTGAAGATCGTGGATCCATTTTTCGGTTCCAGGTCTGAATACGATGATCCTGTCGCCGACCTTGAAGTCTTTTGCAGCAGCAACGCGGAACGACTTTGTACCGGTGGGCACATAAGTATCTGTAATTTTTACCCTGCTTCCCGTTTCGGTTATTTTTCCTTTTCCGCTGATTTTTATAAGGCTGCGCAGACCTTTCCCCGCGGCAATTAGTCTGGTGCCACCGACAGTATTTCCTTCACCTTTTAAAAGAATGCCATCAGCGTTGATATGGATTGTACCTGCAATAGAATAGTCGCCTTTCTTCAAAAGAATAGCACCCCTGAAGCCATCTGCTCCGATAGGCATAGCCGATACCTGGTCAATCGCGTCCTGAATGCTACTGCCTGCATCACCTTTAACCGGCGAAACTGTTTTAACCACTTTGACATTGGGAATTTCTTTGAGCCTATGGTGGTAACCAACAAGGCTGAAATCGGGAATGGTATTTCCCTTTTCATCAGGAATATAGGTAATGCTCCCGTCTTTATTTACGGTAAGAAATCTTGACCTCCATAGGTTATCTTTAACGAATGAAAGCATGAGTATCCCCGTCAGGAGAATACAGATCGTGAGGATGGATTTGGTTTTCATTATTCTAAAATTGCTGATGCAATTGCGTAATAAAAACCGAATTTTTAATACATCTTATTAGCAGACTTATAAATTCAATTGGCTTTAGGCATTTGGCCCAGACCTCAAAGCTTCATCTGCTGGATGCGCACCGCGTTTAAGATGGCCAGAAGCGCTACGCCTACATCGGCAATTACGGCTTCCCATAAGGTAGCTACACCACCCGCACCGAGGACTAAAACGATGATTTTAATGGCCATAGCCAGTGCTATATTTTGCCATACGATGTTCCTGGTCAATTTTCCGATCTTTATAGCGGTGACAATTCTGGAGGGCTGATCGTTCTGAATCACAATATCTGCCGTTTCTATAGTTGCATCGCTGCCCAATCCACCCATGGCTATTCCCGCATCTGCCAGGGCCACAACAGGTGCATCGTTTACCCCATCGCCCACAAAAGCGAGCCGTCTGCCTTCTCTTTTTATGGCTTCTACCTTTTCAACTTTATCTTCCGGTAAAAGATTGCCAAAGGCTTTATCTATGCCCAACAGTCCGGCTACCCGATCAACCACATTTTGCTTATCTCCGCTAAGCATTACCGTTCGGATACTTAAGCGGTGCAGGGCTGTGATGGCCTGTTTTGCATCGGCTTTAATCTCATCAGCAATCGTCATATATCCGGCGTATTTGCCGTCTACCGCCAATACCACGACCGTATCTGTTTCCTTGTCGATAGCCTTGTCGTAATCAATGTTAAACTGTTCAAGAAGTTTGGTGTTTCCTGCCAATATAGTCCTTCCGTTTATCATGCCTTTAAGACCGCGGCCCGATATTTCCTCCACTTCGGCAATCTCCGCAGTATGAAAAGCATCACCCGCATATTTAACTATTGCGCGTGCAATAGGGTGGGTCGACTTGCTTTCGATGGCCGCCGCCAGCAGGATGAATTCCTGCGGGTCAAGATCATTGGTCACGACCTCCTGAACCTCAAAAACACCTTTTGTCAAGGTGCCTGTTTTGTCCATGACAACCGTATCTATTTTGGTCATCAAATCAAGGAAGCTGGAACCTTTAAACAGGATGCCATTCTTTGAAGCCAGACCAATTCCCCCAAAATAACCCAGGGGAATGGATACAACAAGCGCACAAGGGCAACTGACGACCAAAAATACCAGACCTCTGTAAAGCCAGTCCCTAAATGTATAGTCGGGGACGAAGAACCAGGGCAGCGCGACCACCAAAACGGCTAATGCAAACACAATTGGTGTATATATTTTGGCAAAACGGGAAATAAAAAGCTGCGTCTGGGATTTACGGGCCGTAGCGTCTTGTACCATTTCGAGTATTTTACTTAGCTTACTGTCCTTAAATACTGCTTTAACCTGTACTTCTGTAACCTGGTTCAGGTTGATCATTCCGGCCAAGACAGTTTCCCCTTTAACTTTGTCATCCGGTCTGCTTTCTCCGGTTAATGCAGCCGTGTTAAATGTGGCCTGATCTGATAACAACAAGCCGTCTAAGGCAACCCGATCGCCAGGTTTGATCTGTATGCGCTCATCTATAGCTACTTCTGCAGGGGCTACGGTCAGCACTTTGCCCTTCCTGATCACATCAACGGCATCAGGGCGGATATCCAGCAATGCCTTAATGCTTCTTTTCGCATTGCTCACTGCAGCATCCTGAAACCATTCTCCTATGGAGTAGAATACCATAACGGCAACACCTTCACTGAATGAACCAATGGCGAAAGCCCCGATTGTGGCGACACTCATTAAGAAGAACTCATTGAAGAAATCAAGTCTTATGGCCTTTCTTATCGCCAGACCCAGTACATGATATCCGGCAAGTAAATAAGCCGGGATATATACGAGGAGGGCGATGAACGTATTGAAGCTGAGCTGGAAACCAAAGGTTAAAACCATCATCACAACCACAATAGCTAAGGCGGTTAATAGGGGCCAGTGACTTAACCATCCAGAGGGTTCGGCTGCACCAT
>CBFGNP010000337.1:0-5431 GCA_965650095.1 uncultured Pedobacter sp.
AATTCATCAATTGGCATGTATGCCTGTTTGGACTTGTTGTCTTTTTGTCTATTGCTTTCGAGGCGGTATCACAAGACAAGAAAAATAGCATTCCGATTGGTTTGGATGCTTATACCATGTGGGATAAACTGCCCATGCAACGAATTGGGGTAAGAGCTTACATGCGAAGTACCTACGACCGTATAGGGGGTAATCACGCCGCCGATGCCTGTCATTATCTGTTTGCCAATGAACAGGACCAGAATGTGTCCTTAGATGTGATGGGCAATGGCGTACTCTATTTCTTTCGCGCCAACCATTGGCATGGAAGCCCCTGGCACTTTTGGGTAGATGGAACGGATAACATTGTAAAAGAAACTGGGACTGCAGATCCGGTGAATGCAAAAAGAGTATTTAAGGACACTGAATTTATTCCGGCTCATCCCTTTCCAAAGCCTTTGGCGTGGACCTGGGCGGCAACAAAAGGTGCAGACTTGATCTGGACTCCCATGCCTTTTAAAGAGTCATTGCGGATTGCTTATTCAAGAACTTACTATGGCACTGGTTATTATATCTATCAGTTATATGCAAGCGGCTTAAATCTTTCTGGTCCGGTTAAGACATGGGATATCAACTCGCGTCCAAATCAAAAAGTGGTGGATTTGATTAACAGGTCAGGAACTGATATTGCACCTAAGAACATCCTAAAGAAAACTGGCAAAATTACCTTGAATAAAGAGCGGATTGTTTTTGCTGATATCAAGTCCAGTGCTTCATCCATTAGGGCAATTAAATTTACGCTGCCGCTTGATAAAGCCATAGAATTAGAGCGGTTAACATTAAAGGTCACTTGGGATCAGGCTAAAATGCCATCCATAGATGCCCCGTTATCTTTGTTTTTTGGTGCTGGAACTTTATACAATAGAGAAAATAAGGAATACCTGGTAAAAGGTTTCCCAATCAACATCAGGTATGATTATCCGAATAAGAAAGTTGAACTCTCGTGTTATTACCCAATGCCTTTTTTCAGCGCTGCTAAATTTGAACTGGCTGGAATAAAGCCAAGCAATGCGGAGATTACCTACGAAATCCGCTATGAACCGTTAAAATCGCCTATTCATCAATCTAGCTATTTTCATGCTACCTATAAAGATATTCCCAATCCAGAATTGGGACAGGACATGACCTACCTGGACACGAAAGGTATAGAAGGACACGAAGAATGGTCTGGCAGTTTTGTGGGTACCTCCTTCATTTTTTCTCACCAGGCCAACCTGGGAACGCTGGAAGGAGATCCTCGTTTCTTTTTTGATGATAGCGAAAGTCCACAGGCATATGGGACAGGCACAGAAGAATGGGCTGGAGGAGGCGATTACTGGGGCGGTGAGAACATGACCTTACCATTTGCCGGGCATCCTTGCGGGGCCAATGGGAAAAATAAAGCGAAGCATGAAAAGGACCTGATTGAATCGGCGTATCGCTTTTTAATTGCCGATATGATGCCCTTTGGCCATAGAGCCGTCATCCGTTTCGAACATGGTGGAGAAAATTTGGCAGAAGAGCATTATGAGGCAGTTACTTACTGGTATGGCTTGCCTGCAGCTTCATTAGTTAAAACCGATGGGATTGATATTGGCAACCCAACGAGCGAAAAGGCACATCATTATTATTCACCAATGGCTTCATCGCCAGTTTCGATTACCTCGCGGTATGAGTTTGGTATCGATACCTTCCCCAAAAAAGCTTGGGCGATGGATGCCAATAAGATAGCGGGATATAAAGAAAAGATGAATACCGAAATCTATCCTGCAAAAACGATGGATGGTCGGTATACACGTGGAAGTTCAACATTTGTGGTCGAATTAACTGCTAATAATCAGGGTGCTCTTATACGGAGAACGCTAGATTATAGTTTCCCTAATCAGACCGCAACTGTTTACATCGCTTCAATTGATCAAAAACAACAAGGTGCTGCACCCAAATGGGAAAAAGCAGGCACCTGGTACTTGGCAGGGTCAAATACGGCCATTTATTCTTATCCAAAAGGAGAGACCGATAACCGGAAGATTGAAGTAGAAACTTCTAACAGGAGATTTAGAGACGATGAATTCCTAATTCCCGCAAGCCTTACCAAAGGAAAAGCTGCTATTCGTGTAAAAATTGAATTTGTGCCAAATGAACAAGCCTTATATCCAGATTTCCCTTTTCCAAACCAAAGTGCATGGAGCGAACTAAAATATGATGTGTATAGCTATGTGCTCCCAAATTTTAAACTAAAGAAATTATCACAATAAATCTATGTGCAGAATACTGATCATCGCACTCTGGTGCATTACCTTCTCGAGCTATGGCAATATCAGATTGCCAAATATAATCGGCAGCAATATGGTTTTGCAGCAACAAGGCACCGTGAAAATCTGGGGTAGCTGCGAACCCGGAGAGAAGATAGCCTTAACTACTTCTTGGAACAACAAAACCTATAACACCATCGGCACTGGACACGCCCGCTTTGAAATTAACATTGCCACTCCAATTGCCGGTGGCCCTTATCAGATTAAATTGAAAGGAAACAATAACATTGTGCTCCAAAACATTTTAATAGGTGAAGTTTGGGTATGCTCGGGCCAGAGTAATATGGAAATGTGCGAAAAATGGGGCCTTCCGGATGTGAAGGCGGAATTGCCAACAGCGAACAATCCAAATATCCGGTTTTTTCATATCCCCAGAACCTCGTCGCCATATCCACAAGATAATAGCGATGGAAACTGGACGGCTTGTGATAGCAATTCGTTACGGACATTTAGTGCAGTGGCCTATTTTTTTGGAAAAAAACTTAACCGGCAGCTCAATGTGCCAATTGGCCTGATAGAAGCCAGTTGGGGTGGAACAACGGCGGAAGTGTGGACACCAGATAGTGTTGTAAACAACGATCCCGTTTTGAAGGAAGCTGCAAAAAAGAATCCGCCGAATACGCAGTGCCCCGTGATACCAGGATTATGCTACAATGCTATGATAGCTCCAATTACCAATTACTCAATAGCTGGAACAATATGGTACCAAGGTGAAAATAACACTGGAACAGCAAGTACCTATTCCCAACTTTTCAAAAAAATGATCGATAGTTGGCGTAAAATGTGGAAAAAGAATTTTCCATTCTATTATGTACAAATTGCTCCCTTTAAATATAAGGTTAAGCATACCGGCGCTTTACTAAGGGAGGCACAGCAACAGAGTATGGACCATCCAAATACAGGGATGGTGGTTACCACAGATCTTGTGGCAGATACCAATAATGTGCACCCTATTAATAAACATGATGTTGGACTGCGCCTGGCAAATTGGGCACTTGCCGAAACCTATCAAAAGAAGACACCCGCTTACAAAAGTCCCTTCTTTAAAAATATCAGGATTAAGGGAAATAAGGCTTTACTTGAGTTTCAAGAAGTAGGAAGTGGCTTGATGATGAAAGGCAAGACACCCATAGAACTGGTTATCGCCGGCGATGATCAGGTATTTCATCCTGCAGAGGCCACCATTAAACATAACGTTATTACCGTTTGGAGCAAAGCAGTAGCCAGGCCTGCAGCCGTGCGCTTTGGCTTCCGTGATGCTGCAATCGGCAACCTGTTTAGTAAAGATGGACTTCCGGTAATTCCATTCCGAACAGACAATTGGCCAGTACAACAAAAATAAGATAAATTATTAAAATGACTACGTATTCAAAAATTTATATTACTATTCTATTGCTATTCGTTCATGGTGTGATATGCGCCCGGCAGGAGCGCTTGAATCCAACTTCATTTGTTGATGACATTGCGATCATCCCAAAGCCATCGACGGTGAAGCGTTTAAAAAGCGACTTCTTTTTAAACAGGCAAACAACAATTACATACAATGACAAATCGGCGATGGGAACGGCTGAGCTGTTGAACGAATTTCTGTTTTCTAACTATGGATTCCGCCTGAAAGCCCAGAAATTGGGTTCAGTGTTATCAAAAAATCCAACTATTAATTTGTTGCATTTAACCAGTACCAAAACCGAAAGTTACAAGCTGGACATCCAAAAAGGGCAAGTAAAAATAGCTGGCGATGCCGCAGGACTTTTTTACGGTATCCAAACATTACAACAATTGTTGCCTGTACAGAACGCTGCCCAACTCAAACTTCCGGGCGTTTTTATAGTTGATGAACCTCGTTTTGCCTATCGCGGGTTAATGCTCGATGTGAGCCGCCACTTTTTTCCCGTAAGCTATATTAAAAAGTTTATTAATATCATGTCGCAGTATAAGTTCAATAATTTTCATTGGCATTTAACAGACGATCAAGGCTGGAGGATAGAAATAAAAAAATATCCCAACTTGCAGGCAGTGGGTGCTTGGCGCGAACCAACATCACTTGAAAATGGTTCGCCACAAATAAAAAATGGCCGTTATGGCGGATATTATACACAGGAAGAAATAAAGGAAGTAGTCGCTTTTGCAAATACAAGGCACATCAATATTATTCCAGAGATCGAAATGCCTGGCCATTCAAATGCTGCCTTAGCTGCATATCCTTGGTTAGGCTGCATCAATCAACCTTATAAAGTGTTAACACGCGGAACTATCAGTCCAAATGTTTATTGTGCAGGCAACGATTCTGTATTCAACTTTCTTGAAGGGGTGCTCGATGAGGTGGTTGCACTATTTCCAGGAAAATACATCCATATTGGTGGCGATGAAACGCCAAAAGATCGATGGAAGGTTTGTGCAAAGTGCCAGGCGCGAATAAAAAACCTGGGCCTTAAAGATGAACACGAACTGCAGAGTTATTTTGTTCAGCGTATAGAAAAATACATCAATGCAAAAGGTCGTACCATCATAGGTTGGGATGAAATATTAGAAGGGGGATTGGCGCCCAATGCCACTGTGATGAGCTGGCGGGGTGAAAGCGGAGGGATAGAAGCAGCACGTCTTCATCATGATGTGGTGATGAGTCCATATCCTTATGTATACCTCGATTACTCACAGGGATCGGCTCTTGAACCACATTATGCGGGTGGTTATACCCCGTTATCAAAAGTCTACAGCTATGATCCGCTACCATCATTACTTACCGAAGATCAACAAAAATACATTAAAGGAATACAGGCAAATACATGGGCCGAACAGATACCTAATGAAAATCATGTAGATTATATGGTATATCCACGTGCACTGGCAGTGGCGGAAATAGGCTGGTCAATAGACCGGAAAAAAGATTTCAAAGTGTTTTCGGAAAAGGTTGCTGATCGGCTAATTAGACTTGACCAGCAGCAAGTGAATTTCAGGATTCCCGAACCATATGGTCTCCGGGATTCAATCACCACTGTAAAAGATATGACCATCACCCTGCGACCTGCAGTAAAGGGAGCGGTCGTTTATTTTACGACTGATGGCAGTGCTCCAACAGAAAAAAGCCCAAAAGCTGACCA
>CBFGNP010000338.1:0-5425 GCA_965650095.1 uncultured Pedobacter sp.
TTAGATCTAATGGCGAATTAGAAAATGAGTATAAAGCTCATTGCTTTTTTGAAGGAACGCTAGCAGGCTTAACCTGCTTAAGGCTGTCGGCAGCCTGAACAGCTGTGCTATCTTTCTGAACCGGGGCCAGGCCTTTAAGTGTATCTGTTGCCTTTGGATCGGTAACTGGCTTAGCCGGTGCCGCAGCACCATTCACAGCTTTTCCCGCAGGTGTTTTAGCCCCTTTGATATTTCTTGCTGCAGGCTGATTTGTCTTTTTTGCCGGAGGTTTAGCCTGGAGCCTTCCGGTGATCACTTCTTTCTTGGATCGCGGCCTAAGCTCGGGCTTCCAGATAAAACCGGTAAGAAAAACGTCTTCTTTTAATTCCGGGACAGGTGTCCTCACTCCCTCAGGTTCCTTGATGGTCACGATCCTGGCAATCTCTTTGTCCTTAAAAAGGATCTTTATCCGGCTACTTACCGTTTGGTTCATATCCGTGTATATCTTTTTCTCGTTCTGGTTGAAATAAATACTTTCCGCATTGCCGTCTACAAACATGTTTTGAAGCTGACCCTTCTCGAAAAAGGCTGTGATCAGTCGCCCTTTTATCTGGTTGAATTTCGCGGAATCTGCATTTACATTAACCAGGAATGCATTTTGCAGTACCTGTAAAGTCCTCAGCTTTTTATTTTTCAATTGGAGATAGATCGTATCGCCGGTTTGCTGAGATCCCTCCGCCCAAAGAATCGGGCTTCCGTACCAGCGAAGGGTGGAATCGGCACTGGTGTAAAATAAGGAATCGGCCTTTGCCTGCATACTGGCTTTGTGCACCCGCACATTGTGATAAGCCTTGATCACGCGCGTACGCACCGTGTCCTCAGGATTGAAAGGGATCGAGTCTTTAACAGTTGCCTTGATGTTAGCGCCGGCAGCTTTTCCTTTTACGAGACTATCGGCCCTCGCCTTAGTTGCAGGAGGGACTGTTTTCAATACTTTAGCTAAACTGTCTTTCCCTTTTTTTGCCAGGGTGTCCGCTTTTTTGAGGAGGAGAGTGTCCTTTAATAGGGGTATGCTTTTTTTATCAAGCAGCGTGCTGTCCTTTAGCAAACTATCTTTTCCCGCAGTTTTTTCATTGATTGCAGGCGGTTCCTTCCCACTTTCTTTTTTTGCCTTTTTCCTTTCCCGCCTGCTTTGTTTTTTTGGAACAGATTTTTCTTCTTTCACAGCAGCTTCTCTCACAGCAGCTTCTGGTTGCGGGGCAGCCACTTTCTTTTCCTTCTTTTCCTCCGCGGCTTCTGCTTCTCCAAGTTCATTGTCCTTTTTTATCACTGGCGAGGAGATCAGCGTCAACGTTTTTTTAAGAACCATCTGGGTTTCCAGCGTATCGGCCCCCATCCAAAGGCTATCTGGCTGGAGCTTGTTGTTCACTGTGATCGAATCTGCCGTACCCATCCCGATATACGGGTTTTTGGTTACAATCGTCTTTTCGTCTAGTTTATAGTAATAACCCAGCTGCCCGTACATTACGGTTTTATCGGTGGTATCTTTAAAGACAATGTTTCTTACCGCTTTACCATACCCTGCGATGCCGTCATAATACAGACTGTCACCTTTAAGGGATTTGGCTCCCATGGTGTACAGGTTTTTTTTTCCAAAGTAGGCATACTGTGTGCGGGTATTGTAAGCGCCGTTTTCCGTATACAGGTTATCATCTTTACCTTTTATATTGGTTGGGCCGTAAAAAAAAGCCCAGTTGCTTAGCGTATTATAGCGCAAAGTATCTGATTTAATGACACTTTCCGGTGTGACGACAACCACATCGTAACGAAAATAGGCATCGCGGCTGTTGGAAAAATAGTAACCGTTCTTGCTCGTTAGGGTAACATCCTTGCTTACAATTTTACCGCCTGTCACATAAGTTCCATATTTGGTGGCCATATTATAATCGAGGATGTTGGTGGTCAGTGTTGATTCCCGGTCTACCATTCGTACATTACTGGTTAAGTGGGCAATCTTCGTATTTCCATTGTAATTTAAACGATCTGAGTAAATGTTGATGGTGTCGCCCTGGTTAATATGTACGTTTTTAAATGCGTCGAAAACATTTTGGTCGACATAAAGAACGGCACTGTCACAGGTAAGTGTTGAATTTTCGTGTACAAAAACTGGCTTTTTCAAGTAAGTGATGTTCTTTTTAGCATCAACATTGGTGGACTCCCAATTTTTAACAAAGATCTTCGTTTTCTGTTGCGCAAGCACAGAGCCGTGGAATAACAATAGGATCAGGAAATAGCGTAATCTCTGCACGTCACAAAGTTAGTTTTATAATTTGTTTTTTTAAAGGTTATGGAGCCATCATGCATTTTTATTCATTATTTTTGAGACCATGTTACCCCTGCAGAATTTTATGGCTTACGTCAGCCAGCATTCCCTATTTACGCCAAAGGATAAAATCCTTCTGGCGGTTAGCGGTGGCAAAGATTCTGTTTTAATGGCGCACCTATTTAAACTCTCCGGATTCAATTTTGGTATTGCACACTGTAACTTTAATTTAAGGACTGATGAATCACAGCGGGACGAGACTTTTGTAAAAATGCTGGCCGCTTCGCTCGATGTTCCCTTTCATGTCACCCATTTTAAAACAAAGGAATTTGCCGCAAAACATAAGGTTTCCACTCAAATGGCGGCAAGAACACTTCGCTACCAATGGTTCGAGGAGGTCAGGGCATCGGGGCAATACGCTGTAACCGCTTTGGCTCAGCATCAGGATGATGCGATTGAAACCATTTTGCTGAATCTTACCAGGGGGACGGGGATTGCCGGCCTGCATGGGATTTTGCCGAAAAGAGATGCGCTGGTAAGGCCCTTACTCTTCCTTTCTGCCGGTGAGATTGCTGCGTTGGTCAGGGAGCATCACATAGACTTTGTTGAAGATAGCTCCAATCAAAGCACCCATTATGCCCGCAATAAGATCAGGTTAAAGGTTATTCCCCATCTTAAAGAGATCAATCCCGGTCTTGAAGAGACTTTTCAGCACAACATCCGGCGTTTTACAGAAACGGAACTCTTGCTGCAAAATGTTGTGAGCAGCCTGAGGGAGCAGATCCTGAAAAAGCGGACCGTTGGGTTTTATCTATCGATAGCCGATGTTAAAGCCTTAAACCCACAGCACTTGCTGTTGTTTGAAATCCTCAGGCCATTCCATTTTGCAGAACCGGTAATAGGAGAGCTTGTGAAAGGACTGGATAAACAAAGTGGAACTGCTTTTTATAGCAGTTCACATCAGGTGGTGGTCGACCGCCGAAACCTGGTCATCAGCCCGCTCCCTAAAGAGAAGGGGACAAGTCCTGGTCATATTGTCCATGCCCATGACCTGTCCGCCGGTTTTTCTGGCCGGCAGATCCTGATCTCCTCCTCATCTGAAGTACAATTTGAAAACAACAGGAATAAAGCATACGTTGACACCGCTAAACTGATCTTTCCACTGGTCTTAAGAAGCTGGCAACAGGGTGATAAGTTCAAACCGATAGGGATGAACGGCGATAAAAAGCTGAGCGATTTTTTTATCGATGAAAAGATCCCGCTTAACGACAAGGACGACGTTCCTATATTGGTTAATGGAAATGGCGAGATCATTTGGGTGGCGGGGTGGCGACAAGACAATAGATATAAACTTACAGAGACGACGGAAAATGTGACCATTTTTGAATTGCTTGGCTAAGCTGTTGCAATTGCCAGGCTTCATAATGCAGCTTATCCGACAAAAAGAAATAGATGATAGAGAAAAAACCAGTAACTTTATTGCCAACGGACCTAATTGAAACACATATACATGGGAAATAGATACGCTTATTTTGAAAAACAATACCTTGGCCGGGATTATTTAAGGATTTGTATCAGGTTGGTTATGGCGGCATTTTGTTTTGCAGCCTATGTATACGAACGGGACCGCGACAATACCCAGGATCTTTTTTTGGTCGTTGGTTTCGGTATCATTGGTGTATCAATTTTGTTGCTTTTTCTGATTCAATATGAAATTATCGTCGACAAAAAACAAATTACGATCGATGGCCTGTGGTCCGCAAAGAAAGTGGTGATCGACCTGAATTCCATAGTTAAGGTGCGTAAAGATTTCTATAGCAACTATTTATTCAATAATCCTGTATATAATTTGCACCGTAAAGGAAGCATACGGTTTTATTCTTCGGGAAAGGATGCCATCGTGCTTACAGATCGCGACGGCCTTGAATATTATATCGGTACGCAACGGCCAAACGAGATGTACCTCGTTATTCAGGAACAAATGAAGAATGCGGTTAAATAATTGCAATTGTTTAACACAAAGATCAGTTTAAGTGCGGTACTTTGCAGCGTTAAATAATTCAATGAAACCATGGTGAGCATGGCGTTTGCAACATCTGCATATGCTCAGGATCGCTTCATAAACTAAATTGTTTTTTAATGAAAATAGGTATTGTTTGTTATCCGACCTTTGGAGGAAGTGGTGTTGTTGCTACAGAACTTGGAAAGGCGCTTGCCGATGAAGGGCATCAGGTACATTTTATCACATATAGTCAGCCCGCACGACTGGATTTCTTTTCGGCCAACCTGTTTTATCATGAAGTATCCGTAAGGGATTACCCGCTGTTTGACTACGCTCCCTATGAGTCTGCACTGGCTAGTAAACTGGTTGATGTAGTGCGTTTCGAACAACTGGATATTCTACATGTTCATTACGCCATTCCACATGCTTCCGCTGCCTTTATGGCCAAACAGATCCTGGAAACGTATGGCATTCACATTCCTTTTGTCACTACCTTGCATGGAACGGACATTACCCTGGTCGGGAAAGACCCGACCTATAAGCCAGTGGTGACTTTTTCCATTAACAAATCAGATGGGGTAACTACAGTATCCGAAAGCCTGAAGAAAGATACAGAAGAGCATTTCGAAATCACCAATGAGATCAAGGTGATCCCCAACTTTATTGATTTTTCCAGGTTTAGCTTAAAGCCGAAAGATCACTTTAAGAAAGCAATTGCGCCAAATAACGAAAGGATATTGATCCATACCTCTAACTTTAGAAAGGTAAAACGTACGGCAGATGTGATCAGGATCTTTCAGAAGATCCAGGAAAAGATCCCTTCAAAATTGCTGATGGTGGGCGATGGGCCTGAACGTGCTTACGATGAGCAATTGTGCCGTAGCCTCGGAATTTGCGAACATGTGCGTTTTCTTGGTAAGCAGGATGCAGTAGAGGAAATTTTGTCTGTTTGTGATTTATTCCTGATGCCCTCCGATTCGGAGAGTTTTGGTCTGGCCGCACTGGAGGCAATGGCCTGCAAGGTCCCTGCTATTACATCGAACTCCGGAGGCTTGCCTGAACTGAACGTGGATGGGTTCTCTGGCTTTATGAGTAATGTTGGTGACGTGGAAGATATGGCT
>CBFGNP010000339.1:0-5419 GCA_965650095.1 uncultured Pedobacter sp.
CACTCAACTGATACGGCGATTCGCCGGTAGGCAATATCGCATGGTGATCTGTTACCTTTTTAGCATTTACACTTCTTTTATTTAGTGGAACGGTCAGCAGAAACTCTGCCTGCTTTCCAAAATCCTTATGCTCTTTTAATTTATTGATCAACGTGGGTACCCCTGCAAACACATCGTCGCCAATATAGCGGCTGCCGGTACGTGGGTAAGTCACCAGCTTACTTTCATACAAACCCTGCAGCAGGTTCAAGGTTTGATCAGCCGTAAAGCCTTTGCGTTTATTGGCTTCCTGCTGTAAGCTACTTAAGTCGTGCAGCAAGGGAGGTGGTTCTTTCCTGGGCTTGGCTTCAACATTTAAAATTTTGCCGCCATTACTAAAGCCAGATGCCACATCTTCAATTTTAGCCAAAAGTGCTTCGGCTTCTTCCTTTTTATCAAAGTTATTTACAGACATCGCCCGGAAGAGCTGTCCGTCTTTGTCCAATTGAATGGCCAGCTGATAATACAGCTGGGGCACAAAATTCCTGATCTCCAGGTACCGGGAACAGATCATGGCCAATGTTGGTGTTTGCACCCGCCCGAGTGACAAAACGGAGCGGTTTCCGGCAGAAATACTCAGGGCCTGGGTGGCGTTCATGCCGACAAGCCAGTCAGACTCCGACCGGCAATGGGCCGAGTTAAACAAAGTATCGTAATCGGTTCCTGGCTTGAGGTTTCTGAATCCCTCTTTAATGGCTTCGTCAGTTTGCGAGGAGATCCATAGTCTTTTAAACGGCTTCTTACATTTCAAAAAATAATAAATATACCGGAAGATCAGCTCACCCTCCCGTCCCGCATCCGTTGCTACAATAATCTCTGTAGCCTCATCAAACAGTTTTTTGATGATATCCAGTTGTTTCCTTACGCCAGGATCTTCCACCAATCCGTCCTTGGTTTTTATTTTCCGTATGGCTAACTTAAATTTTTTGGGCAGCATCGGTAAATGTTGCCTTCTCCAGCCAATAAAACCATATTCCTGCGGTGGGGCCAGCTGCAGCAGATGACCGAAAGCCCAGGTAAAAGAATAGCCTTTTCCCTCAATATATCCGTCCTTTTTAGTTGTAGCACCAAAAACCTTAGCCAATTCACGTCCCACCGAAGGTTTCTCTGCGATAACAATCTTCATAATTATTCAAAAATATCTAAACCAATCTTAAATGTATGACAATGTGCATCTACAATATCTTTTATGTCTGGTGAATAGCCACCACCCATGCTTACCTGAACAGGCAGCTGATTGTCTTTGCAAAATTGAAATACCATCCTGTCTCTTTCTTTACAGCCTTCCTTGCTCAAGGCCAGTTTACCTAATTTATCACTTTCTAATACATCAACTCCGGATAAATAAAATACAAAATCAGGTTGATGGGCTAAAAGCCCTGGAAGCACGCTACTTAACCTATTCAGAAATGCCTCATCTGCAGTGCCATCTTCGAGGGGGATATCAAGATCAGACTGTTCTTTTCTGAACGGAAAGTTCTTATCACCATGCATAGAAAATGTAAATACCCTCGGATCATTGTAAAAGATCTCAGCGGTTCCATTACCCTGATGAACATCTAAATCAATAATTAATATATGGTCGGCCAATCCCCTATTTAACAAATAGTTTGCCGCAATAGCCTGGTCGTTCAACAAACAAAATCCTTCGCCCCAGTTGCTTCCCGCATGGTGCGTCCCACCGGCAACGTTAAATGCCAGACCATATTCCTTTGCGTACAGAGCGCCATCCACTGTACCCTTTGCGATCCTGATCTCCCGCTCTACCAACCCTTCATTTAAAGGAAAGCCTATTCTTCTTTGTTCCTTTGCCGGCAAGGTCAGCGATTTTAAGTGTTCCCAGTATCCCTTTTCGTGCGATAGCAATATCACATCTTCGGCTAAAGGTTCAGGAGCGAAAAGATGATTTGCGGTAATGAACCCCTCGTAGATCAGTTGCTCCGGGATCAATTCATACTTGAGCATTGGAAACCGATGGCCTTCAGGTAAAGGGTGCGCATATGATGGATGCCAGGCTATTTTTACCATGTTATTTTAGAATCTCCCCAACATGTTTTTCTATATTTTTACAAATCTCATCAACCGGAAGATCATTTGCATCCTCACCGAAAGGATTTTCAATTTCCTCGGCAATCAACTCTAAACTAGCGAGCACATATAGAATAAAGGGCACTATTGGCACTACAAAATACCCCAGACTAAACACCCATCCAAAAGGCAAAGTAATGACATAAATAAAGATAAACTTCTTAATGAACGCACTGTAGGAATAAGGGATTGGGGTATTTTTAATTCGTTCACATCCACCACATATATCAGTAAACTGCTGAACATCTCCATTAAGTATAATCAGCTGCTCATTACTGATCTCGCCATTGGACTGCAACTCAAAAATCCTCGATGAGATCCTTCCCGCTACCTGATTGGGAATGTGCTTACCACCATCTACTTCAATCAGCACACTGTTTTTCCCAAAATACTGTTTTTCTCTTAAATGCTCCTTCATAGCGAAGGCAAATTTGGGAATGGCATAGTCAAAAAACTCTATATGCTCCGGTTTTAATTTTAAGGACTTGATCTTGATGGCGAAGTTACGGCTTACATTGGTCAACAGTCCTAATTGACGGCGACCTTCCCACCACCTATCGTATGAGGTGTTGGTTCTGAATACCAGGAGCATAGAGATTACAAAGCCAAGTAAACTGTGCATCATGCCTATATTTTTTACATAGGTAGTTTCCGCAAGTTTCAGATAATTCAGTTCAAAAAAAGCGATTGATCCAGAAAATACAGCAACGCTAAGCATCAACGGCCATAAGGTACGGATCGTATCCGCCTTATGTGCATGAAATATAAAGGTTATCCAATCTTTTGGATTATAGTTTATCATATAACATTCTCATTTCGGGTTGGAATTCATTTACGGATTAATGCTATCAGGTCAGGATCTTTTTACTGATGTCGAGCAATAGCGCCCCTGTTGTATAGATGTCTTCATAAGAATTGTACAAAGGCACCGGGCTTAACCTGATTACGTTTGGTTCACGCCAGTCGCCCAATACATGATGTGCTACCAATTGTTCAAAAACTAGCTTTCCTTTTTGCCTGGCAATGATGGAAAGCTGCGCACCCCGGTCGGCCACCGTAGCCGGAGTAATGATCTTGTACTGCTCTTCGCCCAGCAATCTATTCACCTCATTAATAATGAAGAACAAATAAGCAGTTAAAGTTTTACTTTTCTCTCTTAGTGGCTTCATGAACCCTGCTTTTTCGAAACTCTGCAAGGAGGCATAATACAAGGCCATGGGCATCACTTGCGTGCAGCTTACCTGCCATCCATCAGCTCCCGCTTCAGGCACAAAACCCTTTTCCATTTTAAAGCGCTGCAACTCCTGGTATCCCCACCAACCTGCAAAGCGATTCAGTGTGGTATCGGAGAAATGCTTTTCATGAACAAAAATACCACTTATGCCACCCGGGCCAGAATTTTGATATTTGTAAGAACACCAGCAGGCGAAATCGATATCCCAGTCATGCAACTGCAAGGGAACATTACCTGCGGCGTGTGCCAGGTCAAAACCTACAACTGCACCTGCGTCATGACCGGCCCTGGTGATGGCTTCCATATCAAACCACTGTCCGGTAAAGTAATTTACTCCTCCGAATAAAACCAGCGCTATTTCATTACCATTCTCTGTAATGGCATGGGTTATATCGGCAGTCCTTAGGGTATACTCACCTTCCCTTGGCGCCACTTCAATAATTGCATCTTTAGGATCATAGCCATGAAAACGGACCTGGCTTTCTATAGCGTATTGATCTGAGGGAAAAGCACCGGCCTCCATAATGATCTTAAATCTGCCCGGCTTCGGCTTGTAAAAGCTAACCATGAGCAGGTGAAGATTTACGGTCAGTGTATTCAT
Source organism: uncultured Pedobacter sp. (assembly GCA_965650095.1). Taxonomy (GTDB): domain Bacteria; phylum Bacteroidota; class Bacteroidia; order Sphingobacteriales; family Sphingobacteriaceae; genus Pedobacter. Next base: position 3,963 of record CBFGNP010000339.1, read on the forward strand.
CGGACAAACTTCTGAAGCATTTGCGCCAACAAGCGGTGCCATTAGTTCTTTGAGTTCTTTATGATAGAACATCCAGGGGCTCTCACCTTCAAACCAGCCTTCTACAGCGAGGTTCTGCCAGTTGTTGAGCTGCTCATCTAAAACCTTGCGCGCAGCTTTAGGTTGCAATCCTAAAGAATTGCCACACAAATAAATAAAAGGTTTATTATTTTGCTGAGGGAAAAGAAAATCTTGTCTTAAACGATTCAGCGGATCAGCCTGATCCATTTCCTGGGCGAAAGTTAGCGTGTTTTCAAAATTCATTGTTTCAAATATCCATAAAAAACAGGGATAAATAAATCAAGCTCATCATTTTGTTATCCACAAAATTGGCAAATTACACTTGTCGTTTCTTGGTTTTTAGTTTGAGCTTGTCTTCTTCTTTCAGCAGTATATTAATCCTGAATTTATAACCTAATCAAGTCAAAAAAAACAAAACAGAAATCACCGATTTGTATAGCTAAGAGATAAGACAGTGCGCTATCTGGGGCTGATATTTCTTTTGCTTTTCTTTTGCTATCCTTTTGCTATCCTTTTGCTATCCTTTTGCTCAGGCAACAGAAAAGCAATATTAAAGCATAATAAACGGAAAAGAAATGCAAAATTAATTATAGGCGCAGTCTTATCTATTACATATCCCATTCACTGAAATAATAGACGACAGGTAGGTCAGATCTGGCTTGTAAATAATCAGCTATTGGGTTTGCTTACAAAGCTATTTCCTTTTACATAATAGCGCCAGGGCAGCAAGGCATGATCACCCGCATAGTCGACTCCAACTCTGGGTGAAGCAACAATATCATCTGCTTTAAATATCATTCCTTTATCTTCAATCCATATTTCCTCACCACCCAGATCCTTTGCATTTAATTGCTTATCAATTCCGAGGGCTTTAGCCAAGGCACCAGGACCTGCTGTAAGATTAGGTTTTAGTGCAGGCATATTTCTCCGTCGCAGCATAACATCTAATCCTGTTACCGGCTCCAGTCCCCTGATCAACACGGCATGTGGGGTATCCTGAGGTGCGGTAACCACGTTAAACAGGTGATGAATACCGTAACACAGGTAGACATAAGACATGCCCCCATGCCCATACATGATTTTAGTTCTGTCGGTAAACCGACCTCCATAAGCATGTGAAGCTTTATCTTCGACGCCGTTGTACGCCTCGGTTTCCACGATGATGCCTCCGGTAACTTCACCGTTTAACGAAGTGTATAGATACTTACCCAACAGTTCGACAGCAAGCTGGTGAACAGTGGTATCCTGATAAAAAGAGAAAGGTAATTTAGACATCCAGTAAGCTAATTATTTCCTTTAGATATTTTTTGTCAACCTCATCAAAATGAGAAAGATATTGACTATCTACATCCAGGACGCCAATCACTTCTTGTCCGCTGTACAAGGGTAGCACAATT
>CBFGNP010000340.1:0-5413 GCA_965650095.1 uncultured Pedobacter sp.
CGATTCCTATGCTGCCTATAAAGGTTTATCCAGTGATGAAGGGGTTGATTTTTTGAAAAGGTTCGGCGTACAGGTGCTGAAGTATGAAAGTCAGGGTTAATTCATAATCCTCCTTGTAGCGGGGCAGAAGTTTTCTTAACTTTGGCCATGCTAGAAAAAATCATTATTCTCGATTTTGGATCCCAATACACACAGTTAATTGCACGCAGGGTACGCGAGTTAAACGTTTATTGCGAAATTCATCCATTTAACCACATCCCTGAAATTAATTCGGACGTTAAAGGTATCATCCTTTCGGGCAGCCCATATTCTGTTCGCCAGGAAGATGCCCCTCAGATCGACTTAAGGAAATTTGAAAATTATCCAATACTGGCCGTATGTTATGGTGCACAATACATTGCCCAGCATTCTGGAGGCGAAGTGCAGGCTTCATCAACCCGCGAATATGGCAGGGCCAACCTGAATTATGTTGACGGCGACAATAAACTATTTAAAAATATAAATTCGGATTCACAGGTCTGGATGTCACATGGTGATACCATTACCCTGGTGCCCGATACCTTTGAGCTTATCGCAAGTACTGATAGCGTAAAAGTTGCCGCTTATCAGGTTAAAGATACGCAGACCTATGCCATACAATTTCACCCCGAAGTGACGCATAGTACCGATGGCAAGCAATTGCTGGAAAATTTCCTGGTAGACATCTGCGGATGCAGCCAGGAGTGGACACCGGACGCATTTGTAGAAACTACAATTGCAGATCTGAAAGAAAAACTCGGAAATGATAAGGTTGTACTTGCATTGTCCGGGGGGGTCGACTCAAGTGTAGCCGCCATCTTACTACATAAAGCCATAGGAACAAACCTGCATTGTATCTTTGTGGATAACGGCCTTCTGCGTAAAGATGAATATGAAGCAGTTCTGGAACAGTATAAGCACCTCGGCCTTAACATAAAAGGCGTAGACGCAAAGGACCGTTTCTTAAGCCAGCTTGCCGGTGTTTCCGATCCGGAGCTAAAGCGTAAAGCAATCGGAAGAGTGTTCATTGAGGTATTTGATGATGAAGCGCACCAGGTACAGGATGTAAAATGGTTAGCTCAAGGCACAATCTATCCCGATATTATCGAGTCTGTTTCTGTAAAAGGGCCATCTGCGACCATTAAATCGCATCATAACGTTGGTGGTTTGCCCGACTTCATGAAATTAAAGGTCGTGGAGCCACTTAACACCTTGTTTAAGGATGAAGTAAGAAGAGTCGGTACATCTTTAGGATTGGAGCATTTTATAATAGGTCGCCACCCATTCCCGGGACCAGGGTTAGCCATCAGGATCCTTGGGGAGGTAACTGCAGAGAAGGTCGCCATTCTTCAGGAGGCGGATGCCATCTATATTAACAATTTAAAAGAAGCTGGTTTGTATGATAAGGTATGGCAGGCCGGCGCGATATTCCTTCCTGTGCAATCTGTAGGTGTAATGGGCGATGAGCGTACTTATGAGAACGCGATTGCCTTACGTGCTGTTGAATCTGTTGATGGCATGACAGCAGACTGGTGTCATCTACCATATAACGTACTCGCAAAAATTTCTAATGAAATAATTAACAAAGTAAAAGGAATTAACCGCGTTGTATATGATATTAGTTCAAAACCACCAGCCACTATTGAGTGGGAGTAAGTATTGGATCCTTGTACTTTCGGTGCTCTTATGCTCAGCCTGTTCGCCAAAGATAAGGCCGGAAAGTAAGAAAAAGCCTGAGCCAGCGAAGGTAATCGAGAGAACGGAAAAGCCTGCTTTAAAATTTAAGCAGGCTAGCATTGCGCTTCTGGTACCCTTCAGGCTTAATGAAATTAATCTTAAGACCGCGACTAAAGCTGAGGTTGAACGAGCGGCAATGGCGATTGATTTTTACCAGGGATTTAAACTCGGTATAGACTCTGCTGCGACACTTGGTCAGAATTTTAAACTTAAGGTTTATGATACCCGGGATGACAATAGCCAAACGGCTGCGCTAATTGATAATGGTGAATTAAGGAGTAGTCATTTAATCGTTGGCCCGGTATTTCCTGATGGGTTAAAGTACATTGCAAATTTTTCCATCTCCAGAGAAATACCTGTTGTAAATCCTTTAGCAGCTTCCCAGCCATCAGAATTTAATAATCCTAACCTGATATCAATTGTAAATAATATTGATCTTCATGCCGGGAAAATAGGTGATTACATCACTAAAAATTATAACCCTGCAAGTACTGTTGTGGTCCTGATCAATCCAAAAGGGCCAAGCGACGAGATCTTTGCAAAACCCTTAAGGTCTTATTTTGCAAAGGCTAAAAAGCCTTTCCTTTTTCAGGAGTATGCTTCTGTTTTTAAAATGGAGACTGAAATTGTAAAAGGCAGACGATATGTAGTTATCGTCAGCTCGTCCGACAGAAAGTTTGTCGTGCCGACACTGGATAAATTGATAAAAATTCGCAAAACGGGCCTGGACATCTCCCTTTTTGGACATCCGGACTGGGTCAGACAAAATTACAACACAGATCAACTACAGGCATTAAACACCATTGTTTCTTCTTCCTATAAGGTGAATTACAAGAGGCCGGAAGTGAATGTTTTTATCAGGAAGTACAGGGCGGCTTTTAATTTTGAACCCGGAGAATATGCATTCAAGGGATTTGATATTGGCTATTACTTTGGCAGGCTGCTTTCCATGTATAAACAAGATTATTTGAAATACATTACCCGAGAACCCTATAAGGGATTGCATAACACTTTTCGCTTTATACATGATGACGCGTCTGGGTACATCAATACCAGTCTGATGCTGCTGCGTTATAAGAATTTTGCCTTAAATATCGTAGAATGAGAGTAGAACATCAGATCAGAGCATTTGAACAGATCTTTAACACTTATGATGGAACTTTACCACTGCACCGCTTTTTGTTCGCCTATTTCAAGCGCAACAAACAAATGGGTTCATCCGATAGAAGGTGGGCATCCCGTTATATTTATAGTTTTTTCAGACTCGGTAAAGCACTGATTAAGGAGGAAAAAACATTGCGTCTGGCCATTGCTGATTTTCTCTGTAACCAAAATTTAAGCATGGTCATAGAGGCCTTTCTGCCGGACTTAAAGCAATACATTGAACTTCCAGTTTCCGAAAAACTAGTGCTGATCAAGTCTGCATATCCTGCATTCGAGTTTAGCGATGTGTTTAGCTTTCCCGATGAACTTTCCGCGACGATCGATAAGGAAGAGTTTCTTCTGTCTTTTTTTACACAACCCGACCTATTTATAAGAGTTAGCAAGGGGCAGTTAAAGAAAGTTGAAGCTGTACTACAGCAGGCAGACATTGCCAGCAGACAGATCGGAGATCATACCCTCGCAGTGCCCAACGGCACCAAACTGGATAGAGTTTTAGAAGGTCAGCTCAATTACCAGGTACAGGACCTTTCCTCTCAGCAAACCGGTGCTTTTTTTCAACCTCAGCCCTGGGATAAATGGTGGGACTGTTGTGCTGCCTCAGGAGGGAAATCCTTGCTGCTGCATGATCTTGAGCCTAAAGTCGAACTGCTTGTGAGCGACGTCAGGGAAAACAGTTTAAACAATCTGGAGGAACGCTTCCATGAAGCGGGAATCAAAAAATACCAGAAGAAAGTATTGGATCTGCTTCAAAATAATGATCAGGATCTTCATCATTATGAATTCGATGGAATTATACTGGATGCACCTTGCTCCGGATCGGGAACATGGGGCCGCACACCTGAAATGCTTTATTATTTTGAACCACACAAGATCAGTTATTTTTCGAAACTACAGCAAACCATTGCGGCCAACGTTCTGAAATACCTGAAAGAAGGTAAGCCACTGGTATATATCACCTGCTCGGTATTCAAGCAGGAAAACGAAGATGTGATCGCTTATATGGTCGAAAACCTGCCTTTAAAATTAGAGAAAATGGAACTGATAAAAGGTTATCACCATAAGGCAGATACCATGTTCGTAGCCCGCTTGTTGAAAACCTGATGGCTGTCTCGGATCTTACAGTCCCGTGTTGTTTCTAAACAGTTTAATGGCTATGGCCAGAAGGATAATTCCGAAGGCCTTCCTGAGTACATTCAACCCCGATTTACCGAAGAGCTTTTCTAAACGTTCGGTGTTTTTTAAAACGAAATAAACAAATATCATGTTGATAATTATGCCAATAATGATGTTCTGTGTTGCATATTCTGTTTTTAAGGACAATAGCGTAGTCATGGTTCCTGCACCCGCAATCAAAGGAAAGGCTAAAGGAACAATGGATACCGTTTCCGGAGCGTCGCCTTCCTTAAATATCGTTAAGCCGAGTACCATTTCCATAGCAATAAAAAAAATGACTATGGAACCAGCAATAGCAAAAGATTCGACATCCAGACCAATCACTTTCAACAAAGTCTCCCCCGCAAACAAAAAGATGATCATCAGAACGGTAGCAACTATTGTCGCCTTCTCTGATTGGATATGACCGGCTTTTCTTCTAAGCTCTATGACAATAGGAATGGCGCCAAGAATATCAATTATGGCAAATAATACCATAGAGGTAGACAGGATTTGACTTAAATTAATTTCCATAATTTTAGATTATGATGCAATAATAAGGGAAAAAATGACCGTTCTCTTCATCGCTGGAACCTTTTGCCTTGAAGAAAGGCAAAAATTCCAATGCTCTTCAGAGAAGGTAATTTTTTTGATAAGCAGGGCGCTCCCCTCATTGCGGGACCCGTAGCACTCCTGAGGACTAAAATAAACAAAAACTACCGAACTGCGCAGCACTCTTGAGGGCTAAAATTCATATGAGCTACTGAAAAAACTGCGAAGCAATCTTAAGGGCTAGAGGCAATAAGAGCTACCGGGAAACTCGTAGGATTCTTGAGGGCTAAAATCAGTGAAAATTGCCGAAAAAGCTCTGCGAAGCACTCTTGAGGGTTGCGATCTAGAAGAGCTAGCAGGATACTACAGGATGCTATTGTCTTTATTAGTCCTTATGTTAGCATCAAAAGCTTTTGCAGATGGCTTAGGGGCTTATAGCTTTACGGGTAAACCAAATATATTTCGTATGATTAATCAGCATTTTCTGTATAGAAAGGGAGCTTATGGCACATTCCTGATCTTTCTTCTTTCCCTTCCCCCGGTTTTTGCACAGGAACTTTACCCGCCCCGGTTAATACCAGGCAACTGGCATAATGAACAGCGTAGCCTGCGGTACCATCCCGATGGAACAGACTTTATGATTAAAAACGGTAACAGGCGCTTTACCCGTGCGCTTTATGGTACCAATACCGCATTTAGAGTAGAAGCAGGGGACCTTCCCGAATTTGCCATGTATATGCCCGGTATGGGGGGCAATCTGAAATTTGGGTTGATGGTTGGTGTTGAGAGC
>CBFGNP010000341.1:0-5413 GCA_965650095.1 uncultured Pedobacter sp.
GCGCACCGTCTACTACCCGATGGTCATAAGATAAGGAAAGGAACATCATATGTCTGATGGCTATGACATCACCAGATTCTGTTTCCAATACCGCTGGCTTCTTTTTAATGGCACCAACGGCGAGTATCGCTACCTGGGGCTGATTAATGATTGGTGTACCCATTACATTGCCAAAAGAACCCACATTTGTTAAAGTAAAGGTGCCGTTTTGCGTTTCATCCGGTTTGAGCTTCGAATTGCGTGCACGGCTCGCCAGGTCGTTCACAGTTTTGGTTAAACCAACGAGGTTCAGCTGATCGGCGTTTCTGATCACCGGGACAATGAGATTGCCGCTAGGCAATGCCGCAGCCATACCGATATTAATATCCCTTTTTACGATGATTTGGGTGCCGCTAACCGATACATTGATCATGGGAAAATCCTTTATTGCCTTGCTCACTACTTCCACAAAGATCGGTGTAAAGGTGATCTTTTCCTGCTCCCGTTTTTCAAAATTCTTCTTTACTTTTTCGCGCCACATGACCATATTGGTCACATCCGCTTCAACAAAGGAGGTCACATGTGGCGAGGTCTGCTTGCTCACGATCATATGATCGGCAATCAGCTTCCGCATTCTGTCCATCTCGATGATCTCATCAGCACCACTTACGCTGCTCGCTTGCTGCGCAGCAGGTGCCTTCGCAGGTTGTGCCGTGGCAGCCGCCTGAACTACAGGCTTAGCCGCATGCTCAGCCGGAGCAGCATTATCCCCAACCGCAGTCGCCTGTCCACCTTTTTTCCTTTGAATATAGCTTAACAGATCATCTTTTGTCAGACGCCCCTCAGCCCCTGTTCCTACCATATGATCGAGTTCAGTTAACGAAATACCTTCCTGGCTTGCAATGTTCTTGACCAGGGGTGAATAAAAGCGATCAGCCGCCGGCTCAGCTGGCAACTGGTCGACATCAGCTGGTAACTGTTCGATGCCCGGAAGCTGTTCTATATTAGGCTCCGCACTCATTTCCTGTGGAAATGGTGGAGTTTCCACAACCGCATCAATGGTCAGCACCTCCGTATCTGTTTCTATGATTGCAATTACAGCACCTACCTGCACAATATCGTCTTCTTTGAATAATTGCTTTACTAATTTACCAGAAACCGGCGAGGGAACCTCAGAATCCACCTTATCTGTTGCGATATCCAGAATGGTATCATCCATTTCAATAGCATCGCCAGGCTGCTTAACCCATTTAATAATGGTTGCTTCTGCAACGCTCTCGCCCATTTTAGGTAACAACAATTCGTATTGAGCCATTTTTTATTTTATGATTTGTAACCGCTGCAAAAGTAAAGTATTTTGCAGACTTAACCCACATCTTGTTTAAGCTCATTAATGACCATAGCCAATGCAGCCACTGCTGAGCGCTCAATATTTTGTATCCTCCGGTTGCTGAAGTTAAATAAACGAGTCACCACATGACGTTTACTGGCCACTGCAACCCACACAGTTCCAACAGGTTTGTCGGTGGTACCTCCATCCGGACCAGCTATTCCACTCACTGCAACGGCATAATCCGTTTTAAAATTAATTCTTGCACCGGTGGCCATTTCTTTTACAGTTTCTTCACTTACCGCACATGGGTATCAAGCGTTTCCTGCCTAACACCAAGTACAGACATCTTTAGGGCATTTGAATAGGTTACCGCCCCTCCGGCAAATACCGATGAGCAACCCGGGTGTTGCGTAATCAATTGTGCAATATGCCCTCCGGTACAGCTTTCAGCGGTCGACAAAGTCAGCTTATTTTCGTCCATCAGGTTTAAAAGCGCCTTTTCCAGTGTTACATCTCTATCCACCACCACAAACTTCTTTACTTTACTGATGATCTGCTGTGCATAGGCTTCCACCTCTGCTTTCAGCGCCTCTTCGTCCTCACCTGTCCCGCTTAGCCTGAGCCTGATCTGGCCCAGCTTCGGCAAATACGCCAGTTTGATATGTGGCGGCAGACGGTCTTCAATTTCCTCAATTTCTACCGCCAGAAATGATTCTCCGATATTCGCCGTCAGAATGGTTTTATGAAAGATAAATGGCAGCTTAAAAGCCTGTTGTAAACGCGGAAGGATTTCTTCCTGCATCAGGTACATCATTTCGAATGGAACGCCTGGCATGGATACGAAAATCTTGCCCCTTTCCTCAAACCACATACAAGGTGCGGTACCATTTTTATTTTTGATGACTGTACATCCCTCAGGCACGTCGGCCTGTTTACGATTCGACTCGATCATCGGCTTGTTAAAGCGGGTAAAAATGTTCGTCACATGTTCAAGTGTTTCCTGATCTCGTCTAAAGCCCATCTCAAAATACCTGGCGAGTGTTATTTTAGTGATGTCATCTTTAGTAGGCCCTAAGCCGCCGGTAATTAAAATGATATCCGCACGTGTTTCTGCCAGCCGTAATGCTTCGATAATGTGATCGGCATCATCAGAGACAGAGCTGACCTGCTTCACTTTTATCCCGATGAGATTTAATTCGCTGGCCATCCAGGCTGAATTCGTATCCACAATCTGACCGATCAGTATTTCGTCACCAATAGTAATAATTTCTGCTAACATAAAAGCTTGTATTTAGAATCTGGTATAGTATCCTTTTCTCTTGCTCAGCTTCAAATCCTGAAGTATAGAAGCCTTAACCTTAATATCAACCGAATAACTCTGATATAAACCAAAGGGCACCCAGGTAAAGCTCATGTCCCAGCAATGCAGGTCCCGGTATATGGCAAAGTTGGTCTGAGAAATGGTATTTCGCTGAAAATCCCAGCCTGAACTAAAAGTGACCTTCCATTTAGGGGTGATGTTCGCATCCCCGTTGAAGTTTAGCGTGTTGGTCACCGTACTGTTCTGGCCGACTTCATTGGTATTGTAATTAAAAGTGTAAGAAAAAGCAAAGTTCCAGGGAATATTGAAATCTACGAAGGCATTTGGATCACGGCTTACTTTTGCCAGTGCCTCCGCCTGTTCAGGCGTTATTGCTCCGGTGTTCGTTTGCTCTTTTATTTTATCATCAGCTTCATTTTTCCGTTTCAGTGCTTCAGGATTCAGGCTGTAGCTAAATGAAAAGCCGAAATTGGTTAAACGGGGAAGTTTGCCGTCTTGCCAGGTGTATCTGTCTCTCAAATAGCGCTCAGTAACTCCGGTAAGTCTATTCAGAGAATCCTTATATTGATATGGGTTCAACGTACCGTAGTAGTTGATCCCGAGCTTATCTGTAAACTGGGAACGGCCACTAAAACTTAAGGTCGACAGTTTAAAGCTCTCTGCAAGCAGATTATAAGATCCGCTTATTCCTAGACCCTGAATAATAGGAATTTTCTTCTCCCCTGTTCCGGTCGTATCCTTGGGAGACAAAAACTTCGCTTCTACGGTATTGTCGATCGAGAATCCTATGGAAGCATTTCTACCCTCGCCCGGACCTCCATAGGCAGAGCCTTCATGAATTGAATATTTAAGCGGTACCCTTTCCCCCTTGAAGTTTGTTGTAAATACCTGATCCCCATTTTGATAAGTGGCATATTTATAATTTCCCTTACTTATGGCAGAGAAATCCGGCGTATAGCTAAAATTAATGCTTGGCGTCATCACATGGCGCAGCGCTTTAAATTTGCCAAAGTTTTTAAACTGGGCCGTAGAATAGATCTTTGTCGAAAGGCCTCCACTCATAGAATACTGACCGGATCTGTTGAACCCGGGTATGGTATCAATAAAAATAGCATCAGCGCCATTCGGGACTTTTGCATAGGTCTTTCTGATCGTCTGGAAGTGCCAGCGTTCCAGGTAATTGATCCCGGTGTTAAAATTGAAATAGTTCAATATATTGAAAGACATGTTAACAGGAATGTTGTGTTGAACTCCACTTCTGAATTTATTAAAAGATTCCCGCTGAAACAACAATGAATCCGGAGCAGTAATGCTGTTGGTGGCCTGCATGCTGTAACCAACGGATATTTTCTGATACCATTTCTGTTCACCAACACGCTCTTTGGAGTCGAATGGATTAAATGTAGGAACGGATAAGGTCACATCGGGAAGCGTTAAACTTACCGTCTTTGACTGGGTTTCCTGAGAATGCCGCAAAGCAGTGGTCATGTTTATTCCCTGACCGAAGACACGCGCATAAGAAATACTGGAAGACAGCGAGTTGTTTGCAATTGCATTGGGATCATAAGTTCCGCCTCCGGCGGTCTCCCTGTCGTATAATATGGACCCCGCATTTACACTCGCGGAGAATGTAGTCCCGGGCTTTGCATTCGGATTCTGGGAATGGCTCCAGTTAATCCTGAAGTCCTTACTGGTCCTGAAATCCGAAGTCCCTTCCGTCCCGTATTTGCTAAAGGCATAATCCAGGTTTACATTCCCGTTAAACTTATATCTTTTGGTATAGGTTGAGGCCACCCTTGCACTGTATGATCCATAAGAATAAATAGAGCCGGTCAACTTGGCATCCCAGTAATCGCTCAAACCAAAATAATATCCACCATCCTGTAAAAAGAAACCTCTTGAATAATCTTCTCCTGGTGTAGGCAAAATGATCCCGGAGCTCTTTTTATTCGGCTTGGGGAAAAACGCAAAGGGCAAGCCCAGTGGTAAGGGAATGTCTTCAATTTTCAGATAAAGTGGTCCGGCAATGATCTGATTTTCCGTAACGATGGCTTTGGTAAAGTGGATCCCGTAATGGGGATGCGGCAAATTACAGGTACTGTAGGTCTGCCCCTTACTGTGTATCTCGTCATCCGGCTGCTTCTTAGCCTTTCCACCGGTAAAAAAGCCGCCCTCCTGTTCTGAAAACACGCCCCATATATTTCCGGCCTTGCTCACTGTATTGAACCTCAGCGAGTCGGCCAAAGAAGTTCCCTGCCCCTCCATCTTAAAGATAGGCCGGCCAATGTACTTACCCTTGGGGTCCAGCGTTCCCCTGGCATAGATCATACTCGTCTTATTGTTATAAGTGATGTAGTCGGCATCCAGTTCCAGCCCCTGGTAAATCACCCTGGCTTTACCGTACAAATAGACAATACTGCTGTCTTTACTAAAAGCAACTGAATCCCTGGCAGTATACTGAATTTTCTCAGACGCAGTTGTATCATTTGGATTGGATTGCACGTTACCTCTCTTAAGTGCATTATTCTTTGTCGTGTCTTTTCTGCTGGTATCCGTTTGCTGAACAACCTGGAAAGCCGAAAAAGAGTTCAATGCAAATGCAGTGTTACTAACAGATGTTAATAAAACAATCGCTTTTGTAAAAATGATATAGCGTAAAAGTTTCAAATTCGTGTGTGAATGTTATTTTTGCATTAATGTTTAATCCAAAACGTTCAAAATTAATGAAAAATATACCATTGCTTAGACCAAATGTAATTTTGATCATATTTATTTCTATT
>CBFGNP010000342.1:0-5389 GCA_965650095.1 uncultured Pedobacter sp.
TACGTTCTTTTGCAGTCAACTGGTGCGACCAGGCCACACGGCTGTTTGCTGCAGCACCAGCTCCTTTACTTCCGAACTCGGCATAATGAGCTGTTTTGTCCTTATCAGGAAACATCGCATCGCCTTTCCAGGGATTCCAACCCTCGGGGATAATATGACTACCCAGCTCACAGTTTATAAAGACGGTCTTTGCATAGGGCCGCCATGGTCTGCCAAGATAAACCTTTTTAGCGTTTTCACCTGCCGTAAGTATACAGTTAAAAAATACAAAACCAAACTTTTGCCCCGCCCTCGTGGCTGCAGCAGTAACGTAAGAGTTTGAAAGGCTTTTAATGGTGCAATTCTGAAACACGGCAGTCGCCTCGCCAAAAATAAAATCTGTAGTTCCTTCAATATCACAGTCCTGATAAAACTGCCGGCTTTGTGCTGTTGCTGCATAAAGTGTATCCTGAGCGCCAACTAGCTTACAGTTTTTGATGGCAAAACGGTCACCCTCTACATGCAATGCTACAGCCTGTCCTACCGGACCGGCGGCATTGGAGATGGTTAAGTTTTCAATTGTGACACCACTGCCCTGTATCAATACCGTGTAAGAAGTGAAAGTGCTGAATTTATCCTTCCCAAACGCATCCTTTCCTTGCGGGTAAACCTTACCAGAAAAATCAGCATTGGTAATAATCGTATTTTTCTTATCCTCCCCGATTAGGGAGATATTTGTTTTCCAGGAAGGAACAACCAGCTTTTCGTTATAAGTTCCATTTTTAATAAAAATCTTAACTCTTTTATCACCGAGATCTCTGACTGCATTTACGGCTTCCTGTATGGTTGTATAATTCCCACTCCCGTCTTGTGCGACCTTAATTTCATCTGGAAATGTCGTTTGCGCAAACAATTGCGGGGAACAAAACATCATCCATAATAAAAATAGCGGCCGGATACTGAATAATTTTTTCATTTTGTATTTAGTTTATCATTAATTGACTGGTTCTACCCTGAACCAATCGAAATCTGCATAGCCGGAATCGTTGATTTTAACATCTCTGGTACAGAACAGTCCCATTTTTGCGCCTATCCACTGTCCTACTTCTGCCTGGAATTCCTTTCCCGCATCTTCAAACCGCTGTCCGTCTGTACTGTAGCTAAACTTACATTTTGCGCCTTTAGTTATCCTTACCCGCAAATAAATCGCTTTTGCTTCAACTTTAGTGATGATAGTTTCTGCTTCGGAGTTCCCTTTATTCGCTCCTTTACAAAGCGAGTAAACCAGGTAATTTCCATCTTTTTTACTTTTAATTCCCAAACTTGCATAGCTCAGCCCCATGACAATCAAACCTGCTTTTTCGTTTTCAATTTTGGCATTTGGCGAAAAAATAAGCTTTGTAGTTGCTGTAAATTCTTCTGCAGGAAATTTTTGCATTAAGATATTCGGGACCTCCCAATAACTTTTTGCCTCTTCCGGGATCTGATCAGAAAACAATCTCAAGGTTCCCTTGCCTACATTCATAAACGACCAGGTGGCTTTTGGATTCGCCTGCCATTGCCATTGAAGTCCCAATGTCCTGTTATTAAACTCATCGCTTTCGGCCGGCGTTTGGATCGGATATATCTTACCTACGTTCGGCTTTCTGTAACTCATTACCGGCTCCCCCAACCCATCGCCATCTTTATCAACCCCGATAACCGGCCAATCCTTAATCCATTTCATGGGCTGCAGGTGTACGACCCGCCCATAAGCCTCTTTATCCTGAAAATGCAGGAACCAGTCTTCGCCTGTCTGCGTGTTTACCCAGGCGCCCTGATGCGGCCCATTAACAGCGCTTTTACCCTGATCCATCACTACTTTGCGTTCATATGGACCATAGATGTTTTTAGACCGCAGCACCAATTGCCATCCGGTAGAAACGCCACCTGCAGGTGCAAAAATATAATAATAACCGTTTCGCTTATAAAATTTGGGCCCCTCATTCGTCGGGTCCAATTCATGACCATCATAAACCAATACCCCTGCGTCCAGGGTCTTTGTTCCTTCCGGGTTTAACTGTTTGACGGCGATAACACTTTTTATTCCCGCCCGGCTTCCAGCATAGGCATAAACCAGGTAAAGCTTTCCATTGTCATCCCATAAAGGACAAGGATCAATCAGTCCTTTCCCCCCTTCAACCAATATGGGATCAGACCATTCACCGGCCGGATTTTTCGCTTTTGTTACATAGATCCCGAAATCAGGATCCGGGTAATAAATGTAAAATTCACCTTTATAAAAACGAATTGCCGGAGCCCATACCCCATTTCCATGCTGTGTTTTAGAAAAATGATCAAATGGAGGCTGACGCTTTAAGGCATGATTAATGAGTGTCCAGTTGACCAGATCTTTTGAATGCAGGATTGGCAATCCCGGGACAGCATCAAAACTGGAAGCGACCATATAAAAATCGTCACCAACCCTTATTGCATCCGGATCTGAGTAATCCGCGTCAAGCACCGGATTTTTATAAGAGCCATTGCCCTGATCGGCAACCCACACTTTTGAAATATATTTTAGACCCATAGGAACCACTTGAGCACTTGCTCCCAGTGTTCCGGCTAACAAACAGCTACTGCAAACTAAACCTTTTAAACGCTTACTCATTTCTATATTACTTTACTATAAATCCCATTTCTATCATCCAGTTTTCGCAAATACTTGTCCACATGTCCGCAGAACCTGGATTATTCCGTAATGCAATGGCATGTCCTCCCTGCGGAAAAACATGTAGGCTACAAGAAGCTTTGTGTTCCAACATCGCCTGATAGAAAAGCAAGCTGTTATGGGGATCAACCGATTTGTCGTTAAACGCATCTGCAATAAAACATGGGGGTGTACTTTCCTTTACCTGTAATTGCGTTGAATACTGTAAAATCTGCCCTTCAGCAGGATTTTCTCCCAATAAATTCTTTAAGCTCCCTTTATGTGCATACCTTCCCATATCGATAACGGGAGACACCAGGATCATGAAATCGGGACGCGCCGACACCTGATCCATTGCGTCGCCTATTGCGGAAATATCCTTCGTTATTGTGCCTGCCATACTGGCCAGGTGACCACCCGCCGAAGAGCCCTGTACACCGATCTTATCTTGTTTGATACCCCATCTTTGTGCATTGCCGCGTACTATTCTAATCGCCCGCTGGATATCCTGCAGCGGCCCGTCTTCCCGATTTTTAAGATCAGGACTATTTGGTAACCTGTAATTAAGGACAAATGCGGAGACACCCATCGTATTAAACCACTTGGCTAACTGTGTCCCACTGATGACATAAGCCAGGCGTTCGTATCCACCGCCAGGACATATAATTACAGCTGCGCCTTTATTTTCCTGATTAGAAGGAAAAAAACTATACATACCTGGAGTACCAACCTGGTAAACCCGTTCATTAGCGATGCTATCCTTCAGTTTTATACCCTTACTATTAGGCATTTTATCTTTTGGCCATAGGGGAATAAAATCCTGTGCATTGGCGTTACACACCCATAATAAAACTAAGATCAGTATAACTCTCTTATTTTTCTGTCCTTTAGTGGATTTAAACATCGTCATAATCATTTTGTATGAAAAGTATCTTTAACATAGCGTTAGTTATATTTATTTCTTAAATGATTTTTCATCAGCGCCATGATTAAATATCGCTTTAATTGCCCCTTTTTTTAAACCAGAATTTTTCAGCTGAATATTGTCGACAGATGCACCATTAATGTCGAATAGCACCTCGGCTCCAGGATTAAATGTAAGCCCGTCTAAGCTGATGTTTTTACAGCTTTCGATGTAAACACCTGGCTTTTCATTCTTCACTAAGATAACGGAATTGCTGATCTCTATGTCAGTGGCATCTTTTAGTTCCATTGCGATATTGGCATTAAGAAACAGGTTTTGCATCCTGATATTCTTTACGGCCATTTCCGGAAGTCCCCTTATAAAAACACCTTTATTCGCACCATTGCAAATGATATTTTCTATAAAAACATCTCTAAATTGCGGTGTTTCGACACTCACTGCCGGCACTTCTTGTTTCTGGTTTGCTTCTGGTGGTTTGGTCCAATAATACATGTCAAAAAAAATGGCCTCGTCCACGATATTCACCATATTCAGGTTTTTAATATAGATATTTTCTACAGTTCCACCGCGGCCTCTTGTCGTTTTGAACCTGATACCTTTGTCGGTCCCCATAAATGAGCAATCCGAAACAAATATATTTCGCGCGCCGCCAGACATCTCACTACCTACTACGAACCCTCCATGGCCGGCATAAACGGTATTTTTACGGATCACCACATTTTCTGTTGGCATATTGCGTTTTCTACCTTCCTCATCTTTACCGGATTTAATACATATCGCATCATCACCAACATCGAATACGCAACCTTCGATCAATACATTTTTACAAGATTCAACATCAACCCCATCGCCGTTCTGCGCATAATCGGGATTTTTTACAAAAATGTTCCTTAAGATGAGGTTGCTACACATCAGCGGATGGATGTTCCAGGCCGGGGAGTTCTGAAAGGTAATGTCTTCCAAAAGCACTTTATCGCAATTGGTTAATACGATAAGATTTGGCCGTAAAAAGTCCTTGATATCTTCGAAATCCGAAAGTTTTTTTCCCGAACTCAACAATACTGAACTATTTTCCAAATGAGCTTTTTTCGTCTTTTCCGTGGGGAACCAGGTTTTTCCATCCTCACTGACCAGCCCTCCAGATGCGGTTTTTTTCTTCCATTCAGATTCCGTTAAAGCGTTTTTGCCCACCATTCGCCATGCGTCACCATTTCCATCTATTGTTCCTTTACCTGTTACGCCTATATTTTCCAGGTCGGTACCCATAATCGGAGATTGATTGCGGGCAGAGGGTTTCCCTTCATAGTTGCCTTCTATAATTTTATATTGATTAAAATCCTTTGTAAACTGCAACAGCGCATTTTTTTCTAAATGTAAATTGACATTACTTTTCAATTCAACTGGACCTGTAAGCCAATAACCTGCAGGTATCAATACCACACCGCCGCCATTACTACTGCAAGTGATGATAGCCTGGTTAATGCTTTTTGTATTTAAGGTATGGCCGTTACCAATGGCCCCAAAGCGAACAATATTAAAAGTGTCTGCTTTGAAAACAGGCAGCGTTATCTGAGGAAGGTTATTCCAGGAGTATTCTTTTGTCTGCGCATTTATGTTTGAAGTGCATACGCCTAATAAAAAGACAGCTATAAAAAATATTAAATCGTTTAATTTCATTTTATGTTTTAATGCGTTAGATTCTATTTCCACTATTTAACCTGGTTCTCCGTGATTACAGCTACCAAGCTGTTGATGTATACCTCAAGATTATCATAGGCAGTACTCAGATCCCGCCC
>CBFGNP010000343.1:0-5365 GCA_965650095.1 uncultured Pedobacter sp.
TGTTATTGATCTTGTTCTCATAATCGATCATCGCCTCTTTTAATTTTATCAGGTCCTGTTCATTTCGTCTTTCTGCCGCTAGTTTTACGGCATCAAGCTCCAGGTAATACCTCGCTTCTAAAAGTGCATTGAAATCTTCCTTGTTAAACTTGATGATATCGGTTATGATGTTATCTAACACTTTTATACTTAAACCAGAAACATAGGTTCCACTTTGCGGGTTGGTTCTGAGCAGACCATAAAATTCCAATTTTAAAATGGCTTCGCGGACATAGCTGCGGCCAACACCGAACTTTTCTGCCAGTATTCTTTCCGCAGGGAGTCTGTCGCCAGGTTGCAATTGTCCACTTGTAATGAGCTGTTTAAGTTGGCCGATGATCTTGTCAACCGGAGATTCCACCTCAATAGATTTGATCGTTTCTATAAATGATTTCATACACTATATTTGGTTTACCAATTATTGGTTAACCAAATATAGAGAATAAAATAAGCATTCCAAATTTTTACATGTTTTTTAACTGCTGCCAGATCTCTTCATTTACAGGAATCCCATTTCTTTCATTCTCGATGCGGGTTTTCAATGTGCGTTCTCCCGGATAGGTTACCTTTCCACCAGCTTCGGCAGGGGTACTGTTTTTTGTGTAGGCAAGGATTTCTTCAATCAGAGCAGCATGCATATCAGGTTGATGGAGGCATATAAAGCATTGTGAAACCCCGGTTTCATATTCGTCTGCTGATATCTTTTGTGTTGAACGGCCACCACTGAGTGCGACCACCAACAGGTCCAGAACCAGTGAAAGTCCCGATCCTTTCCAAAAGCCGATCGGCAGGGCCAGTTTGGTTTTTCTGATCACGGCAGGATCTGTGCTTAAGTTTCCCTGTTCATCATAGCCTCCGGGGAAGGGAAGTGGCGCATTTTTTAATTCATATTCCTGCATTTTCCCATAAGAAAATTGAGACATCGCCATGTCGAGCACCACATGTCCTTCGGGGCGGGGGACAGCAATAACCAGCGGATTATTACCTAAAACAGGGTCCTTTCCTTCCCAGGCGGGCATATTAGCTGTTGCATTTGTAAAACAAATGCCGATACAGCCGGCTTCTGCTGCCTGCCAGCCATAAGTTCCTCCGCGCATCCAATGATTGGTATTTCTGATTGCTACACAGCCGATACCGTTAGCTTTTGCCAATGCTATCGCGCGGTCCATGCAATGGCTGGCATTGAACACCCCGGGTGCCTGGTTCCCTTCCCAGCGTTCTAAGGAGCCGGTTTTTTCCAGTAACTCCGGCAGGGCACTAGGACGTACCAGGCCATTTTTTATATGCTCCACAAAAACCGGGAACCGGTTTAATCCGTGTGAGTATACACCATCCCTGCTATTGGCTGCGAAAATTGTGGAACAGGTACCAGCCATTTCATTTGAAAAAGACAATTTTAAAAGTACTCTGTTAAATTCTTCCTGCAGTTCTTTGAATGGTATGCGCATAAGGTTGGGTGTTTAGGTTCAAATATAACCAATACTCAGCTAAACGTAAACCATGCAGCAGCTTTGACAGGATTTTGAATACAGTAGCTATTCGCGGTATCGCATTATTCTTTTGAAGAGTTACCGGACCAGTTTTAGAAGCACTCCAATCCATTTATGATTTGGCTATTAAAGAATAATTTTAAAATGATCCTATAGTTATATATAAAAATAAATATGTTATTATTGCAGTGTAGACCAAACCAAATCTTAAACATTAAATGACCGAACTCACCAAAGAGAAAAACCCTGTAGCACACACCGATGAAAAAAACGCTGTAGCTTATACCAAAGAGAAGGGCGCTGCAGCCCTTTTGTTTAGCGCCCCTGTAATCGTGGCCTCACTGGGTTATTTTGTAGATATTTATGATCTTTTACTTTTCGGTATTGTCCGCATACCCAGTCTGACTGAACTGGGACTTGATGAAAGGGCGGTATCTATTGAAGGTGCCAGCATTTTAAACTGGCAGATGACCGGATTGCTGCTCGGAGGCATCCTCTGGGGAGTGCTCGGTGATAAAAAAGGGCGTCTTTCTGTGCTTTTCGGCTCCATCATCACCTATTCTATAGCAAACTTTGCCTGCGGTTTTGTACATGATATAACTGTGTATAAGGCCTTACGCTTTGTAGCCGGTATCGGCCTTGCCGGAGAATTGGGGGCGGGAATTACATTAGTTTCTGAGAGTCTGCCTAAAAGGTTAAGGGCAATCGGAACTTCAGTAGTAGCTGGTGTAGGTTTGTTGGGTGCAGTAGTGGGATACTTTACCGTTGAATTATTTAGCTGGAGAAACGCTTATTTCATAGGCGGAGGCATGGGGATTTTGCTGCTTCTTTTAAGAATAGGGGTGTTTGAATCCGGAATGTTTCATGCCATGAAGGAAAAACATCATGTAGCTAAAGGTAATTTCCTGTCTTTCTTCACGAAGAAAAGCAGGCTCATATTGTACCTGAAGTGTATCGGTATTGGTTTGCCAACCTGGTATGTAATAGGTATTCTGGCTACCTTCAGCAACGAATTTGGTAAAGCCTTAGGTATTGGTGAAGCCATAAAGCCTGGTTTGGCGGTCATGTGGTGTTATGTTGGGCTTGCCGCTGGCGACCTCGTGAGCGGCCTGGTAAGTTACTGGCTTGAATCACGGAAACGTGCGGTAACTTACCTGATGATATTTACTGCAATTGGTGCCGTTATCTATTTGTATGGTGGAATAAAAACAGCTACAGGTTTATATGCCATGTGTCTCTGGATAGGTTTTGGTATCGGTTACTGGGCAATGTTTGTCACCATAGGTGCCGAGCAGTTTGGTACAAATGTAAGAGCTACTGCTGCGACTACCATCCCTAATATGGTTCGGGGTACGGTTGTATTAATGACCACCATATATAGTACCTTAAAACCTCATGTATTTGAACTGCATGCTGCAGGAATATTGGGACTGCTTTGTTTTGGTATAGGTTTCTATTGTATCAGAACCATTCCCGAGACCCACCATAAAGACCTCGATTTTGTGGAGGATTAAATTAATCCAGCAGAAAAACCGTCATTCCTTTCGGTCCATGTGCACCGAGCACCAGTGATTGTTCTATATCAGCTGTCTTGGACGGGCCTGCAATAAAACTTCCAAAGCCATAATCGGCAGTGCCTATTTTTACATAGGCATCGTGCATGGTTTGTATAATGTCTTTTTTGCTCAACACCACCGCCAGTTGCTGGCAAATGAATGGAACGGCACGTTGATGCATTAAATCTTCAGTGATCCATAAAGCGGCATTTTCGGCAACGCCAAAATGGGCAGTGATCACTGCAAGGTCTACATCAGCGTAAGTATGCGGGTCCTGCTTTTCCCAACCTTGTTCTGACACATCGGCCAGTTGCGGTAAAGTGGAAACAATACGCTGTCCTGGAAAATGTTCGAGGATGTAACTTTGCACCTCCCGGTAACCTGGAACTTCGATGCATGAGCCCCCTATATTCGTCAGCACAGTTGCAAAAGCTTCAACAGGATTTGCAGCTGGAAATACGGTTGTCAGATCGGATGGTAGGGGCTGGGCATCTGGCTGATTGGCCAGCACTTTTGCTAATATCTGTTCTCTGCTAGTCATTCTTTTTATTTTTTTTAAACCATTCTCCAAATGATTCTTTAGGTACCTCAGGCATTTCGCGGTGCTGGTACCACAAGTTCAGTTTGTTGTTTACCGTAAATGGTGCATGCTTCATAAACCAACGGCCAGTCTTTCCTGCATTTCTATAATTAAAGGAGCTGGATAAGGTAAAGGCCATGGCCTTCATTGCAATTTTCTTTTTAGGGTCAGCATAGCCTTCTTTAACGATGACCTGCCGCCATTTGTAAAGTTGTTCGTGGATGTTGATCTTAACCGGGCATACATTACTGCAGGAGCCACATAGCGTAGAGGCAAAAGGCAGATCTGCATTAGCCTTCATATCCAGGTTAGGCGCAAGAATAGAGCCTATCGGACCAGCAACAGCAGTATGATAACTGTGCCCGCCACTTCTCCGGTAAACCGGACAGGTGTTCATACAGGCCGCACAGCGGATACATTTCAACGAATTGCGGAAATCAGGACGACTTAACTGAGTGGTTCTTCCATTGTCAACCAGTACGATGTGCATCTCCTGGCCAGGTCTTGGCTTTTTAAAATGACTGGAATAGGTGGTAATTGGTTGTCCTGTCGCACTTCTGGTAAGCAGTCTTAAAAATACACCGAGATTTCTGCGTTTAGGAACGATTTTTTCTATTCCCATGCAAGCGATGTGTACATCCGCCAGATGTGCGCCCATATCTGCATTTCCCTCATTGGTGCAAACCACAAATTCACCCGTTTCAGCAACGGCAAAATTTACACCTGTAATAGCAGCCTTCCGCGTCAAAAATGTTTCGCGAAGATGTTCCCGGGCGGCAGCAGTTAAAAACACAGGGTCGGCCATGCCCTCGGGCGTGCCCAGGTGTTCATGAAACAATTCGCCGATTTCTTCTTTCTTTTTATGGATACACGGGAGCACAATATGGCTTGGAGGTTCCTGGGCCAGCTGTACGATCCTTTCACCCAGATCGGTGTCTATTACGTCGATCTTATTTTCCTTAAGATACTCATTTAAATGGCACTCTTCCGTAAGCATGGATTTGCTTTTGATCAGTCGGTCGACCTGATGCCGCTTCAATATCGAATGTACAATCTCGTTATGTTCGGCTGCATCCGCTGCCCAGTGCACGGTAACACCATTCTTCTTCGCCTGCTCCTCGAATTCCACTAAGTAATTGTGGAGATTGGAAAGCACATTGTTCTTAATCAGAGAAGCTGCTTCTCTTAATGATTCCCATTCGGGTAAGTTGTGAGCAGCCTTATCGCGCTTCGCACGAACAAACCATAAAGTTTCGTCGTGCCAGTTTACCCTTGCTTCATCCTTATTAAATATTTCTGATAAAGCGGAGTGATCTTTTGTTCCTGAACTCATGTCTCTTTATTGCTGTACTTTAAAGTTTAAACTATTGAGCATTTAATATTTCTGCAATATGCAGCACCTTCACCTGGCTGTTTTGCCTGCGCAGAATCCCCTCCATATGCATTAAGCAGGACATATCTGCGGCGGTGATGTATTCAGCACCATGGTTCAAATGATCTGCCACACGGTCCTTACCCATCTTTACAGAGACGGCTTCTTCCGCAACACAGAACGTTCCGCCAAAGCCACAGCATTCATCGGGCCGGCTCAATTCAACCAGTTCCAGACCCTCCACCATTTTTAGCAAATGTAAGGGCTTAGAAAAGGGCGCATCAACCAGCTCGCTCATCTGGGCAAGCATTAAACCACGCTGACCATG
>CBFGNP010000344.1:0-5349 GCA_965650095.1 uncultured Pedobacter sp.
AAAACTTAGATACGGTTGGGGTAAGTCGGGTAATCAGGAAATTCCAAATAATGCGTATGAGAGTATCGTTTCAGAAACAGGTGGTGTAGTTAATGTGGTCAGGTATGGTAATCCAGACATCAAATGGGAAACTACTACCCAAACAAACTTTGGATTAGACATGGGTATTTTAAACAATAAACTGTCTTTTTCCGCCGACTACTTTATTAAAAAAACAAATGACATCCTGTTAACGGTACAACTACCTGCTGTTGCTGTAGGTGTAATCGACAGGACTTACGTTAACGCAGGAGAAGTGAGTAATAAGGGGTTTGAATTTGGATTGAACTTTCAGAACAGTGATCATAAGTTTAAATACAATGTAAATGCTAATATTGCTACGTTAACCAACAGGGTAAATAAGCTTTACGACTTTGTTACTAATATTACAGATGACAGGACACATACCAAAACTGTAGTTGGACAACCCATCAATGCTTATTACGGTTACGTATTCGAAGGCATTTATCAAAATACGGCCGAAATAAACAATCAGCTATTCAGTAATGTTAATGGAAGAGTTCCTGGCGACATCAGATTTAAAGACCTGAATAATGATGGGGAGATCAATGCTGACGATAGATCCTATATTGGTAATCCTATTCCTAATATTACCTATGGGTTTGCTTTTTCGGCCTCTTATCAAAAATTTGATTTCTCATTTTTACTTCAGGGCGTTAACAATGTGGACACCTATAACGATTTAAAACAGATTTTAAACTATGATAGCCGCCCTTTTAACTCAATGACTTCCGTGCTGGATAGCTGGAATGGTGAGGGTACAAGTAATATGCTGCCACGGGTAACCTTGAATAGCAATGGAGGAGGCGAAGTGTCGAGCATTTTTGTAGAAGATGCATCTTATCTCAGATTGAAGAATATTGAAGTCGGCTATACCTTTAATGTCGCAAAAATAAAATTGAAAAATCTACGTGTTTATGCCTCAGGCCAGAATCTCCTCACTTCTACAGATTATACAGGTTTGGATCCTGAATCCACATCATTGATCGATAAAGGAACCTACCCGCAATCAAAGGCGTTTATTCTTGGATTAAAAATTAAACTTTAAAACACCAGCTTAAAAATATTTGTCATGAAAAATTTATCAATCATAGGTGTGCTGTTTGCGCTTGTTTCTTTAGCCGGGTGTAAAAAAACACTTACTACAGAGGCTATTGGCTTAACCACATTAGAAAAGGCAAACTCTACTCCGACATTAAACACGGTAGAGAATTCTGTCAACTCTTCTTATCAAATGCTTTCCGAGCGCTTAAACATATTAGCCGAATGGGACTGGGCCGGAGGACTGGTTTTCCAGAATGATTATATCCTGCAGGATGTCGCCTCTGACGACATGGAAAAGAAATGGAATCCTGATGGCGACCAGCCATGGATAGACGATGTCAATAACTTCAGTTTTACAGCGACCAATGGCGGCCCCAATGGCTTATGGAAGTACGACTATGAAGGCATTAAAAGATTGAATATTGCCATCGGCTTGCTTACTAAACCGGATATCGAAGCCATTACAGGGATTACCGCAGCCAGAAAAAATCAATTGTTAGCCGAAGCTTATTTCTTAAGGTCATATTACTACTTTTCACTGGTATCCAATTTTGGTGATGTTCCTTTAATTACCGAAACAGTTCAAACTTTTCAGGAAGCCTTTAAGGTCGCTGTAAAAGCCAATAAAACTGTGGTTTGGGAAAGGATAAAGGCCGACCTGGCACTCGCAAAGGCCATGTTGCCAAATACAAAGTTTAGTTCTGCTACCGAAAAGTGGAGAGTTTCCAAAGGTGCTGTTATCGCATTGCAGGCGAAATCGGCTTTGTATACCGAAAAATGGGACGATGTGATTACCCTGGTAACAGAATTGGAAGGGCTAAAATTTTATGATCTCAATGCGAATTATTTCGACAGTTTCAGTACCGCTAAAGAGTTTACAGATAATGAAGTGATTTTCTGCTATGATCATCAGAGCGGTCAGACACCAAGAAATGGAAATGGAATTTGTGCTCCTTTAGGCTGGGGATTTTTTGCACCTAGCAACGACTTTCTGAATGCTTTTGAACCAAATGATCCCAGAAAACTTTATACTGTAGATGTTCCCAACCAGAATGTGAATAAAATTTTGGGCAGTCTGAATGGGGCAAATAAAGGTGATGATGATGCCCCAACCAATAAAGTTTACATCCGCTTTGCTGATGTCTTGCTTTGGAAAGCCGAGGCTTATATTGAAAAAGGAAATTATCCAGATGCCATTGCAATTATTAATAGAATCAGGACTAGAGCCAGAACCACAGTTTCTGCCACCGGAACTATACCACCGGCAGGCACTTTGCCTGATCGACCAGCTTCTACAAATAAGGAAGTGGTAAAAGGCTGGCTGATCTCTGAAAGAAGAGTCGAACTTGGTTTTGAATCCCAAAGGTTCCTGGATCTTAAACGATGGGGGCTGGCAAAATCCGTTTTAACTGCACATGGCAAAAACTTTCTGGATAAGCATTACCTATATCCCATTCCTCAAAATGAGGTGGATGCTTCTGCCGGAACTTTAGTACAAAATGCAGGCTATTAGTTATTTATAGAACAAGCGTCCCTGCAGGCTGATTTTAGAGGCTTGTAGGGGAATTGTACGCTTTTTATACTTATTTATGAAAGATCAAGCACAACGATTTATACAAAACCCATTGCTTTCACCAAAAGATTTAAAGCCGAGCAGGCCAGGGCTGGAAATTACCTGTCTGCTGAACCCCGGTGTTTTTACCTTTGAAGGGAAAACCTGGCTGTTGATCCGTGTAGCGGAAAGACCACAACAAGTGGAAGGGGTTATTTCCTTTCCGGTGCTAAAAGGAAACGGCATTGAAATAATAGAAATTTCGGCTGATGATCCTGATCTGAATACTGACGATCCACGGGTGATCCGCTATGCAGGTATGGATTACCTGACCACCTTGTCGCATTTGCGCCTGCTTTGCAGCGATAATGGCGTCCATTTTTACGAACCGGAAGGGTACCCGCTTTTACAGGGGGAAACCACCCAGGAAACTTTTGGCGTAGAAGACTGCCGGGTAACCTTCATTGAGGACGTGTATTATCTGTCCTATACCGCTGTTTCTGAGCGCGGTGTGGGGGTAGGTCTGAAGACAACAAAAGACTGGAAGAATTTTACCTCCGAAGGGATGATCATTCCTCCGCACAACAAAGACTGCGCTATTTTTGAAGAAAAGATCAACGGTAAGTTCTATGCCCTGCACCGGCCCAGCAGTGTTGACATTGGTGGAAATTACATCTGGATCGCCGAATCTCCGGATGGAATACACTGGGGACGGCATAAGTGTATTGTTACCACCAGGAAGAATCACTGGGATAGTGTCCGGGTCGGAGCAGGTGCGGCACCTATCAAAACAGAGAAGGGCTGGCTTGAGATTTATCACGGGGCCAATGCCGGACACAGGTACTGTCTGGGCGCTTTTCTAATGGATCTCGAAGATCCTTCGATCATACTGGCACGTAGCGACGAGCCGATAATGGTACCCACAGCGACCTACGAACTGACCGGCTTTTTCGGTCATGTCGTATTTACAAATGGCCACATCGTCCATGGTGATGAACTGACCATCTATTATGGTGCTGCAGATGAATTTGTCTGTGGAGCTAAATTCTCTATCTCGGAAATACTAACCTCCCTATCTTATCATCATGATTCAGAAATTTAAATCTGAGATCGCACATTTTAATGCGCAGTCGCATAACTTTAAGGTACTTACCTTAACCAACCTGATCTATAGCATTGTTTTGCCGGTGATTGATATTTTTGTCGCGGCCTATGTGATGCGGAGCTCCAATGATCCGGTAAAGGTAGTGGTATATCAGCTGACCATTTACACCGGTATTCCTTTAACATTTCTGATCAATGGCTGGCTGTTAAACCGTTTCCCGATCAAAGTACTGTACTCCCTTGGTATGGTGCTCAGCGCCGTCTCCATGATGATCATGATGTCACTGACAACGCTTGATATTGCCGGTATTGGCATTGCAGGAATTGTGATGGGTATGTCATTCGGCTTTTATTGGGCAAACCGGGATTTTTTGGCCTTGGCAACGACCAACGATGGCAACCGCAACTATTATTATGGCCTGGAGACTTTTTTCTATACGGTTATCGCGGTAGTGATCCCCGTCCTGATCGGCTGGTTTATCGAGGGGCTTGCAGGAACCGGAGAGGTAAAGCTGGCATATAGAATTGTCACAGGTATTGTGTTTGCAATTACACTGGCAGCTTCCATGATGTGTTTCACAGGCAAGTTTACAAATCCTTTGAACAAGAAGTTTATCTACTTCAGATTTAACCCATACTGGTACAGGCTGATGTTCCTTGCCGTATTAAAGGGCCTGGTCCAGGGCTTCCTGGTCACCGCTCCGGCAATGCTAATCATGCTGCTGCTTGGCAAAGAAGGAGCGCTGGGAACGGCGCAGTCTGTGGGGGCTATATTTGCGGCCATACTGATGTATATTATTGGTCGCAGAACTAGTCCCGGGCACAGGCTTTATGTATTTGGAACGGGCTTAGTCCTTTTCACAGTCGCCGCAATTATCAATGGAATTTTGTTTAACGAAACCGGAGTGATCTTATTTATGTTGTTCCTGCTCCTCGCTAAGCCTTTATTGGACCTTGCTTATTTTCCGATCCAGTTCAGCGTGATTGATGTGCTGACCAAAAAGGAAAAAAGAAGTGAATTTGCCTATATCCTTAATCATGAAGCCGGACTGTACCTTGGTCGCTTAACCGGTGCAGGAACATTTTTATCGCTTGCTTATTTTTTTTCCAATGAGATCGCCCTGCGTTATGCCATTATTATTGTAGCGGTATTGCAATTGAGCTCCTACTGGGTAGCAAAAGGCATTCTTAACAAAGGTAAAATTATGACTGAGGAACTTGAAACAGAAGAAAGGGCCCTGGCCAATACGGTTAACCCCAGTCACTCTGTTGTTTAGAAATGTAAAAGGAGCCCATATTCGTTGATATTTATATAAACCCGATAATGATAAGATTTAAGCTGTCTTTAAGACTTACCCTTCTTTGCCTATTTATTGCTACACTCGGTTATACGCAGGTTAAACAGATTGATGTTGACCGGGTAAATGCCATGGCAGATGTGCCTAAGCCGCTTCAGATCATCGATTGGAAAGCAATGGCCCTTAATTTCGATCGAACGATTTATGATTTTAAAGCCAAAGGCAAATACTGGCCTATGGTTTGGATGGACAGTACGGGGAAAAATTTTAAACAGCCGGTAATAGGGATGT
>CBFGNP010000345.1:0-5339 GCA_965650095.1 uncultured Pedobacter sp.
TGAGCATTCGGGCATCCCGCAAGAGCGGATCTACTTTGTGGGTTTTTCTCAGGGGGCCTGTCTACTACTGGAATATATCAGCAGAAATGCCGGAAAATATGGAGGTGCCGTTGCCTTTACAGGAGGACTGATTGGGAAAGAAATTAATATGCAAAATTATAAGGGTAACTTTAAACAGACACCCGTATTGATCACTACCGGAGATCCCGATGCACATGTACCAGTATCAAGGGTAGAAATGACAAAGGGGATAATGGAAAGAATGGGCGCAGCGGTTACCCTAAAGATCTATCCCGGGAGGCCGCATACCATTGGCAAATCTGAAACAGAACTTGCCAGACAACTGGTTTTCAAATAAAACCATCAATAACGCTTTTCAGTTGACCGGCCTGTATCACACCGCTCTGCCTCCATTTCGTTTCTCCATTTTTGAATACAATAAGTGTGGGTACACCCTGAATGTTGAACTGCCGTGAAACTTCAGGGTTTTTATCTACATCCACTTTAAGTATGGTAGCACTTTCGCCGATCATGCTTTTCAGCTGTTGTAAAATAGGGGCCATCATTTTACAGGGGCCACACCACTCTGCAGAAAAATCGACCAGTACCGGCTTATCTGAATTAATAATTTCTTTAAAGTTTGCCATAAATACCTAAGTTATGATATAATTAACAAGCCGGGTGTAAAAATGTTCGACTGCTGCTGCTATTTTCCATCTATATGTTATTTGAAATACCGCAATCCATATCTGATCATGACATAAACAGGAATCGCCAGCGTGATCCAGGAAAAAACATGCCATATTCCAACACCCATTATGGCCAGTAACAGACCTGAAATTGTGATTATTGAAAGCAAAATGGGAATTCCCCACACTTTAAAAAAGAGCTTATATTGTTCATGCATCTTCTTGAACGGTTGATAAGATTAGCGATTCTGGTTCTCCTATTAGTCTCTGTAACTGGGCTGATCTCGCCTTGCGCCTGGCAATCCAAAGATAGATTCCGGAAACCAGTACAATAATGGTAGCGAGATCAAAGATGGCCCAGAGGATCTTCATTGGTATCCCGCCATAATCCCCGAAATGAAAGGGCTGCGAGATAAAAATTGTCTTCAGGTACCATGGAAGATCTCTCATATCTGTTAATTCACCAGTTTTGGCATCTATTAACGCAGGTTTGATGATCCTTGAAGTTAACGGGGTTGTTCCCACCAGGTATACTCCATAATGATATTTGCTGGAATAGAGCGTACCTGGATAGGCCACAAAAGACACTTCCATTCCGGGAGCAGCTGCCTTAGCTGTTTTGACGGCAGCCTCCAGAGAGCTTAAGGTTCCGGTTACTTTAGGCTTATCTTTGTATCCGGCAACCATCTCGGCCAGTTGGCTGGCCTTCCATTTGTCCAGCGCAGGATCAACCAACGTATTGATCACTCCGGTAAGCCCTACAACTGATGCCCAAGCCAGCGTAACAATACCGAGCAGATTGTGCAGATCCAACCATCTTAGCCTCGATGACTTCTTGGTTCGGATCATCCCAAAATTGAAACGCTTCATGATCGGCCCGTATAAAACTACACCCGAAACAATGGCCACAATGAAAAGAAAGCCCATGAATCCTAGAAAAAGCTTGCCCAGTATTCCGGCCAACATTTCTACATGAAGGTAATACATAATGAGCATAAAGTCCATTTCATTTGGTGGGCTGTCCATCACCTTCCCCGTATAGGCATTCATGGTCAGGTAATAGTCTGCTTCAATTGGTGCTTCACTGGAATCCGCTACCACGACAAACATTTGACCTGGATGATCTTTCACATCCCAGGATACATACTTCAGCGCCTTTACGGGTACATTTCTTAGCGCCTCTTCGAGGATCACATCCTTTGATACTTCTGGAGTTCCGGGGGCAACGGAGGGCATTTCAACCTCCTTACCCAGTAAATGGTCAATTTCCTCATAAAATATCAGTGGTAAACCGGTCAGGCAGAGCATGAGCAGAAAAACTGTACAGATCAGGCTGGTCCACTTGTGGACATTAAACCATTTTTTTATTGTTCTCGCCTTCATAAGCAAATTAAACGATTAATGATATATAAGGTAACCATTTTGCCGATTAAAACTTATAAGCGAAACTTGCAGCTAAGTTTCTAGGTTTCTGTGGGTTAACAGACCAGTAACCAATATAATATTCTTCATTGGTCAGGTTGTTCATGTTAAAGGTAAACCTGTATTTGTCTGAGTTATAAAATAAGCTTGCATTCAGCAGGGTATAACTTGGAAGTTCAAAAACTCCTGTTAAACTATTATCTATTACTTTATATACACCGGCATAATTTCCGCCAAGCCCCAGACCAAAATCCTTCAGTTTGCCGTTTGAAAATTTGTAGGTTGCCCACAGGTTGGCCAGATCCTGAGGTCCCTGCCCGCCCGGACTTCTACCTACTTCATTGTAAAAATCCGTAGGATTACCTGTGTTTCCATCAAGGACCTGGATTTTGGAATGACTCACTCCGGCAATCAGATTTAAACCAGGTAATGGATTGGCGTTTATATCCAGGTCAAACCCCTTGCTTCCGGTTTTTCCACCTTGAACAGAAGAATATGGCGTGTCATAAACCCGATTTGCTACCTTGATGTCATATACAGAAAAAGTTGCAAACAGCTTATCAGAGAACAAGTTGGCCTTTACACCAAATTCCCACTGGTTTGCATGTTCCGGCTTAAATGATTTTACACCGAGGCTCACTTTGTTTACATCGAAAACCTCCCTTGGGGCCACATTAAAAAAAGCATTCATATAATTGGCAAAAACGGACACCTTATCCAGAATGGGCTGATAAACCAGGCCAAATTTAGGGGAAAACGTCAATTGATTATAATCATCTTCAGGATCCTTCAAATCACCCTTTGAATCAAAATAGTCCATCCTCAGGCTGGCCATCACACTCAATGCAGGGGTAAAATTGAGTACGTTTGACGCATAAGCGCTGTACGCACTGTTCTTTATTTTGGTATTACTGCCCTCTCCAGCATCTGCTAGTGCTTTATCTACCAAAGCTTGTGTTAAAAATACCGGTTCAATTTTATTGCCGTCTTTGTCTAATTCCACTTCGCTGTTCTGAGGGGTTACCTGTCTTACCATAGCCCATCCAGAACCGTTGTCGATCACAGTACGACTAAAATAATCCAGCCCTAACAAGAAACGGTTCCTAAGATCTCCTATCTTAAAGTCACCATTAAAATTCTGCTGAATATCAGTCGTTTTCGTAGTCTGCTGTTCTTTATGGAAGTACTGGTCAAAATAACTATCTCTGTATATCCCTTCCTCATCTAATGGTGCATCATCCCAGATATAAGAATAATAGCCATCTGATTTTACATTACCCCTTGAAATGACGGTTTGGGAAGTCCACTTGTCCGATAATTTGTACAACATCTGTCCCTGCAAATTATATCTCGGGTTTTTTATGGCCAGATCGTCACTTATAAAAGAGAGATTCCTATCCAGGTTCAGCTCCTTCAGATTTTTAAAAACAAGTGTAGTGTCTCTGTTGGTATTAAAAAATACAGGCGCTACTGCCCTTTTTTCCTGCAGGATCTCTGTAAATACCTGAAACGAAAGCTTGTCGTTCACTTCATAGGCAAGCGTAGGTGCGATATAGAATGACTTTTTAAATCCGGCATCCTGGAAGCTATTTTCGGTGTGGTAGGCCGTATTAATGCGCAAAGCAATCTTTTCCGTTTTACTTAATGGCATGTTTACATCTGCGGTAATCCTGTTCAATCCGAAACTACCCAGATTATAAGCAACTTCACCACCAAAACTGTAATAAGGTTTCTTGGTGATGGTGTTGATGATCCCGCCATAGCCATAAAAAGAAGCGCCAAATAAGGTACCCGAAGGGCCTTTCATGACCTGGATTTCCTCTACACTGGCCGGATCCAAATTTCCGCTGGTTAGGCCGGGTAGTCCGTTGATCAGACTCGGCTGCGCCTCAAAGCCACGCAATGCAAAGTAAGAAGCCCCATCGCCACCTCTACCTGTAGATTCCCATGTTCTTGAAATTCCAGGTATGTTCCTCATGGCATCATCATAATTGCTAATGACCTGTTGCTTTAATATTTCCTGCGGAACTGAGCCATATACCTGTGGATTTTCCAGGTTCTTTAACGGCATTTTAGCGACTACTGCATTTACTTTGTTTGCATTCCTTAAAGATATGTTCACCTCACGCAATTGATCAGCATTTTCATTCAGGATGAAATCAACAGCTGTTGTTTCACCTGATTTTACTTCGACAGTCTGTTGCTGTTTCACCAGGCCAACGAATGTTGCAATGAGCATATGCGTACCCGCTTTAATACCTTTTAATTGATAATTTCCTTTTTTATTGGTTAAGGCTGTTTTGCCAGTTCCCTTTATATTTACCGTAACAAGTTCGGCAGGTTTCCCGTCAGATGTTTTCACGGAACCGCTGATGTGTCCTGTCTGCGCGAATGATGCGCTTACAGTGCATAAAAGTAGAAAAGTGAAATTGGTAAGACTTTTCATCATAGTTAATTTTGCTTTTTTTTGATTAATATTTGAACGGAGGCAAACCTACTATTTAAAACCGTTCTAAACAAAAGTTATTTAAAATTAATCTAAATAAAACAAAATAAGAGTCGGCTTTTCACCTATTTATTCCTTATATTGCCCGTAAGCAAGGCCGGTGATGTATAATGGCATGAAAAGCTGTGGCCGTGAATATATCCTGGGAATGGGAAGTTAGTGACATACAAGCTCATGGTTCCGTTATACCTTTGGTATACATCTGGTATACCTGTCCTGGTCAGTCGTATATACTTCGTACATCATTCAAGCGTCAGTTAATGTTGCGATAGTCAAGACCGAACCAACACCCTGTCACCACCGAATGATGACCGAAGCAGCAGGCCAGGTATAAAAGAGGTATAGCAGATATATAGAGAGGTGTCCTGTATTTGAATATGTTTACTGAAGGAACAAAAAAGCCGATCATTTTTGAATGATACGGCCTCATTGACATACATGATTGGTCTTTAGAATTTGATGTTTCCTCTTATTTCGCCACCAGGAATGGTTGAACTGTGAACATTCAAATACCATTTACCGGCAAGCAGCTGGTTTACCGCAGCATCTGTAAGCACACGCGTTTCACCCGATATGGTTCCTGAACTTGTGGTTGAAAAGCCGGTAATTCCTATAACCACCACGGAGCTTTTGGTATCAGATCCATCCTCAGCTCCGTGAAAGTGCATATTCGTCGTCGTTGCAGCGGCTGACCCGAGTTGCCAGGTAAAGTTGTAGGTTAT
>CBFGNP010000346.1:0-5339 GCA_965650095.1 uncultured Pedobacter sp.
ATGAATCCGCGGAAATCTGGGCGACCAGGCTGGATACCAGAAGCGGGGCAGTCGGCTTTTTTAATCACCCGGGAAGACTGGCCTTATTTATGGTGATCGCTTCCGCTT
Source organism: uncultured Pedobacter sp. (assembly GCA_965650095.1). Taxonomy (GTDB): domain Bacteria; phylum Bacteroidota; class Bacteroidia; order Sphingobacteriales; family Sphingobacteriaceae; genus Pedobacter. The sequence goes on from CBFGNP010000346.1 coordinate 109, forward strand.
TTTTTCTTTCTACCTATCTTTATAATTTCAAAAGGAGGGCGAGCGTAATATGTTTAGGGATATGCATCCTGACACTTTTCCTGACTTATTCGAGAACTTCATACTTAGCAGTAATTATTACGCTGTCTATTTGCTATTACATCGATAAGAATGCCCATAAAAGCATCTTTTCCATGGCCAATATTTTGAAATTCGTAGTGCCAACGATGTTGGTCTTAGTATATCTGGTTGTATATTCTCCCTTAAGTTCGCTGTTTCTTCAAAGTGACTCTTCGGATCAGTACGACAACAGGATGGTGCACTGGTTAATGGCGTTCAACATATTTCAAACTTCTCCATTCATAGGAGTGGGGCTAAATGCCCATCTCTCTTACATTTCACAACACCTGGGCATTGTAAGCCAGGTTACAATGGACGACTTCTTTTCGGTCAATCCCATACACAATATTCATTTGATCATCTTATGTGAAATTGGAATTCTTGGATTTCTCCTATGGGTCAGTTTTCTATTTAATAACATATTTAAAGCAAAAAAAGAGATTAAGGAAGGACATAATGAGGTCTTGTCGCTTACTTTAATCGGGCTCTTTGCCGCTTACATTATCTATGGTCTAACAGGTTGGGCTCCTTTCTCAACCGCCATTCTACCCATATTTCTTTTTATAACTTTTTTTTCAATTAAATACAGAGACCTATGAGGAAAATACTAATTGTTACGCCCTATATGCCATTCCCTCGGAATTCTGGTGGAAAAATAGCTCAATTTGAATTCAATGATGAAATGCGTCATCGTTTTAAGATAACCCTTGTTTTTACCATGAAACCAGAAGATCAAAAGGCCCTTGAAGAGCTCAAAGGATTATGGAATAATGTATATTTTAAGCCTTACCTGATCACGGAAAAATCTCTTTCGGATAGACTTGGGGATGTCTTTTTCCGCTTTTCCGAGTTCTTTAACCGATTAGTTGGTAAAGGTATTTTTTTCTTAGCTTGTAAGACCGGTCTGGACAAATTGCTCAAAGAAAATACAACGCTCTTCAGGTCGAAAAGCTTTGGCTTTCCAAGAGGATTCATTAATCATTTTAGAGATGTCTTATTGGAGGATAATTTCGAATATGTACAGGTCGAATTTCATCAGCTGATCTCTTTTGCCAAATATATTCCCAATAGTTCCTATAAGATTTTTGTTCATCACGAACTCAGATTTGTGCGAGAAAAAAGAGAACTCGAACTTTTTAGCTTCAAATCCGGATTTTTAGAGCGGGTATATAGGAAGAACAAAAAGTTTGAGCTGTCCGCCTTAGAGCAGTATGACATGATATGTACACTTTCTGAAGTGGATAAGGCCCTTTTAGAAAAAAGCATAAAAAAACCAGTTTTAATTTCCTCTCCGGTTCCAATCAAGGCCGAAATGCCAATGGTTAGTTTTTCATCCGGCAATAAACTCGTTTTCCTGGGCGGTGAAGACCATTTCCCCAATAAAGAAGGGGTGGATTGGTTCTTGATGAATTGCTGGATACCCTTAAAATCAGAATACCCGGATTTAAAGCTGTCAATCATCGGTAAATGGCATCAGGCGACCATTGACGGTTATGCAGGGTTGTTAAGCGGAGTAAGCTTTTTGGGATATGTTGAGCATCTTAATGCAGAACTAGCGAATAGCATATTCGTCGTTCCTATCCGAATTGGCAGTGGAATTAGAATGAAAATTATTGAAGCCGTTAATGCTGGGATTCCGTTTGTTTCTACCGAGGTAGGCGTGGAGGGTTTATGTTTCAAAAATGGGCGTGATTGTTTAATTGGAAACACACCACAAGAGTTTTGCTCGTCGATTGCCAGAATCTTAAACAATGAGGACTTAGCAGCTGCGCTGACGGAGAATGCCCGTAACACATTAGGCGAAGAGAACGCTCATGCGAAACTAATTGACAGAAGGATGGCCATTTATAACTAAAGATGAAACCGATCATGAAATCTACCCTATCTTTCAAGCCGAAACTCATCGTGTTAGTGGTGCTTTATAAAAAGACGATATCAGCATCTGCTACGATTAGTCGCCTGCTATTGCAAAACAAAGCTATGTTTGACCTGGAACTGGTGATTTGGGACAATAGCCCGGCAGCTTGTCCAGAGGCGGAGATCAGCCGGCTATCGGCTACATTTGATAAGTTCCAATATATCTCGACTCCCGAGAATGTATGGTTGTCGAAATTATATAATCAGGTGCTGCATTCCAATACTTATGATTATGCTTTATTACTGGATCAGGATAGTGAATTGCCGGATTATTATTTCGATAAATTAAGTGCTGCAATAAAAGACTTTCCGCACATTTCTCTTTTCCTACCCATTGTGATGAATAATAAACGCCTGGTCAGCCCGGGTTCTTTTATTTATTTTAAAGGCAAGCACTGGAAAAGGATAAAGACCGGACTAATCTCTTCTAAAAATGTACTTGCAATTACCAGTGGGATGGTGATTTCCATCAAAGTGTTTCTTGCTCATCAAATGAAGTTTGATGAACGGCTGAACCTGTATGGCATTGATACTAGTTTTATGCTCAGTTTCTCAAAATTTGAAGAGCAGCTCTATGTTTTGCCGGTAAAGTTTGATCATGATACGGTGTTATGGTCTAACCCTTCGGCAGATGTCATGTTGAGCCGGTTTAGAAATTTAAAGGGAACCTGGCCTAAGATTTTATCGGACAGGCCCCTTGCCCTTGTACTGGCTTATTTTTACAGCAAAGCTGTTTCTTTGAAGCTGGCGATGAAATACCAGGATGTAAGATTTTTAAAATAAAGAAGAAATGAGCGGCCAGACGGGATGAGTTTCTGGTTGCCATTTAAGAACAATTAGCAAAGAAATCAGATGAAAATTATTTGTGTACACCAAAGTGCTGATATGTATGGTTCTGACAGAAGCTTTTTGCAAGTCGTGACCTACCTTAGTCAGTCTGGCGACTTTAAGAAAATAACAGTTGTCCTTCCACGCAGCGGGCCACTGGTGTCCGAGCTTGAAAAGCTAAACGTGGATATCATCTACCTGAACCTTTCCTTACTAAGTAAGACCTATTTAATGAAATTGCAATGGGGGAAAATCCTTTTTCCACTATTGCAGTTTCGTACTAAAAAGAAGCTGTTTAATGAATATGACGTGGTGTATGCCAATACTTCAGTAATTTTAGACTTTTATCTTCTGGCGCCTTTTCTCCATCAAAGGAAAATCATTCATATCAGAGAGATCCCTAATAAACTGCTGAGTAACGTGCTCTCCCTGTTTCTGAAGCAGGCAAAATCAAAAATCATATTCAATTCGTATTCTACTTTAAGCAGCTTTAAAAAGCTCGAGAATAGTGTGGTGATCCATAATGCATTTGAGGGCTTTGGGAAAGAAATAACGAAAGAAATCACGAACAAGGAAGAAATGCCGTTGAAGGTGCTGCTGATTGGCAGGATCAACGGCTGGAAGGGGCACGGTTTTGCCATTGATTCGTTGGCAAATATGAAATCTTCTCCGGTATTACTAAGAATTGTGGGCAGTACTTCTGCAGGAAATGAAGAGCTAGTGCTGCAGTTAAAGAAAAAAGTCAACAATCTGGGATTGAGCAGGCGGGTTGAATTCCTGGACTTTGTTTCGGATACGGCTGAAATCTATGCATGGTCTGATGTGGTGATTGTTCCAAGTACAAAACCAGAACCTTTTGGAAGGATTGCAATAGAAGCAATGAGCTTATATAAACCTGTTATCGCTGCAAACCATGGTGGGTTACCGGAAATTATCGAAGATGAAGTAAGTGGGTTTTTATTTGAACCGAACAACACAACTTCTTTTGTGAATGCTTTAACCAGATATGCCAGCGACAGGGAATTGTTAGCACGGCATGGAAAGAATGCTAAAAGAGCTTATGATGAAAAATTCTCTTTAAACGGCTTTTATAAGAAACTGGATTCCATCTTCAAAAGTGAGTTGGCTTGAGAATAATATTAAACTATGAATAGTAAAATAGGGTTATTGCTTTTACTTTTAACTGCTGCAACTGCCGCATTTATTCCTGATGGTTATGGTCAGGATAAATCTTCAAAAAAGTTGTTTATCGGTGCTTATTATTTTGATGGGTGGACAGGGAAGACCAATCATATTACGAGTTCCTTAAAGGAGAATTTTAAGGAAAGAGAGCCTGTATGGGGCTGGATCACGAGCAAGCCGGAAATTATTCAAAAGCAGATAAATGCAGCTGCGGAGGCAAACATCGATTTCTTTAGCTTTTGCTGGTATGATTCTGATTCCTCTAAAAGGAATCTGGAGGAGCCTCGAAACAATGCACTCCGGTTATTTACGAATACGATGGATAAGAAAGGTCTGAAATTCAATCTGCTTGTGGCGAATCATTTTGGTTATCTGATTGGCCCTTCTGATTGGGAAAGAGTGATAAAAATATGGATTAATCTATTCCAAAATGAAGCCTATCTGAGATTTAAAGGAAAACCACTACTCAGTTTCCTGAGTTTACGCATGCTGCTCAGCAGGTTCGGCTCTGCTGCAAAGATTAGAACCGCATTGGATAAGTTGAGAGCAGATGCAAGTGCTAAAGGCCTGGGAGGAGTTTATATTGCCGTCTGTGTTGGTCCGAAACAGGCAGAGGCTGACCTGGCAAAACAATGTGGGTTTGATCTGTTAACAGGTTATAATTACCATGATCAGACTTTAATTCCGGGGCAATCTGTAAGCCATATCAAGACATTGAGTGGAAGGGAACAGTCTGTTTGGACCAGCTGTTTGAAATTGGGTATGCCCTATATGCCGGTCACGACATTAAATTGGGATCCACGGCCCTGGGACGATACCAGCAAAATAAAAAGACCTTCCCCTCATTTTAACGGTTACTCCCCTGCTTCCGTATATCAATCTGTAAAAGGATTAAAGAAATGGGCGCTTGAAAATAATCCTTCCCGTTCGGCAACTAATCTGGCGATGATCTATGCCTGGAATGAATACGGAGAAGGCGCATGGTTAACCCCGTCTGGCCGATACCAAAATAAATTTTTACAGGCGGTTAAGGAAGCGTTGAAATAAACAAAACATATGAAAAGGCTATTCCAAACTATTATTAAGAAAAGAAACCCCTCCTTTAGTTTTGATGAGAACATCAGCAACCGTACCCTTTTCAATCTGGTGCTGAGTAAAAGTTTTGATCTTTTGAGAGGTGTTGTCTTTCTTTTAATTCATTTAAA
>CBFGNP010000347.1:0-5336 GCA_965650095.1 uncultured Pedobacter sp.
ATTAATTTATAGTCAATACGGTACTAAAGTGCATAAAAAAGCCTGTTTCAGAACAGGCTTTTTTATGCACTTTAGTTTTTAAGAATCCCCAAAAACTGTGTTGCCCGCAAAACCGGCTCGTTCAGGCCTCAGCGGCGTACTCCATAATGAGCAAGAAAGAGATTTTGTTTACATAAAAAATGGCTTATTTTTACTATCAAAAGATACCATGGAAATAAAAAGGGACAGTAACACCATCATTATTACGACAGAGTTTTCCAGCCCTCTCGGGCCTATGCTCGCAGGTGCCACATCTGAAGGAGTCTGTATCCTTGAGTTTACAAACCGGCTCAGATTAGAAAAAGAGCTTATTGAGCTGCAGAAACTGCTGAATGCAGTTACAGTTCCGGGAAGAAATCAACATCTGGATCAGCTCGAAAGCGAACTGAATGAATATTTTGAAGGAAAGCTGAAAGCGTTTTCGGTCGCCCTGCATATTCCCGGTAACGAATTCGTACAATCGGTTTGGAAAACGCTTCGCCAGATACCCTATGGAAAAACCTGTTCCTATAAACAACAGGCGGAGATGATGAACAACCCAAAAGCAATCCGGGCAATCGCATCAACCAATGGGCGAAACCGGCTGGCAATCATCATCCCATGCCATCGGGTAATTGGCAGTAACGGCAGTATGACGGGATATGCTGCCGGAGTAGATAAGAAAAAATGGCTCCTACAGTTGGAAAGAGAAAACTCCGACATACCAGCCGGCACCCTTTTCAGATAAAATCATTTCCAGAAGAAAATAGCCAAAAAAAAGTAACTGCTCTCCATAAGCCAACCGTCAAAAGTCTTCCTCCAAAAAACTAACCGCTCTCCATCCCCTGAAAAAGCCTCCCTACTAAAACTCCTTTTAATAAAATAAGCGAGTTTATGCTGATACGCCATATTTAAAAAATAAGCGTTCGAAGAAAAGGCATAGGAACTTTTGCACTCTTCCGTACAAAAGATTCCAGCCTTTGAATCGTAATGCTTATTTTTTAAGAAAGAGTGAAGCCATATTAGGAGCGGATCGCTTCAACCGGGTCTAACCTCGACGCCGAATATGCCGGCCAGAACCCTGAAATCGTGCCAATTATAAAAGATACACCGATGCCTAGTGCGATATTCTTCATAAAAAGAATCATCTCGAAACCTATTGCACCTAAAATCAAGGTTCCTATATACACGAGCAGCAGTCCGAGTAATCCTCCAAGTAAACATAAAGCTACCGCTTCAAATAAGAACTGCAACAAAATGAAATAATTCTTCGCCCCTAACGATTTCTGGATGCCGATAATATTTGTGCGTTCTTTAACAGACACAAACATAATGTTGGCGATCCCAAAACCACCTACCAGAATAGAGAAGCCACCTATTACCCAGCCTGCGATGTTTACTATGCCAAACATCTGGTCCAACTGGTTGGAGGCAATTGTACTTTTATTTAAAGCAAAGTCATCCTCCATTCCGGGCTTAACTTTATGGGCAGCGCGCATGGCTCCCCTTATTTCACTCTCAATTTCATCAAGTGCAATATGTTCCTTTCCCCTTACTGTGATCGTGGGATCATATCTTCCGCTTTCGACATCGAACAGCCCTTTTGCAAAATTTAATGGAATAAGGATGTTCTTATCCTGAGACATCCCGAGCATATCTTCCCCTTCCTTTTTAAAAACCCCCACTACTGTCAGGCGACGGCCCATTACTGAAATCTTTTTTCCAATAGCTGCTTCACCGTTAAATAAGCCTTCAGCAATATCGGCCCCGAGGATAATCACCGGAGCGCCTGACCTGCCTTCATTTTCGGTAAAGTACCTACCTTCCTGAAAATCAACAATCCAGGTTTTATTAAAATCCTGGGAAGCCGCTTTTAACCCTGCTCCTTCAACAGAACTACTTCTGTATTTCACGGTTCGGCTATCGGCATATATTTCATAAGAAACTCCTTCTGCGTGCTCCAACCGTTCTTTCAGCGCCGCATAATCCCTCAGAGAAGGTTCTGGTCTGTTTACATATTTCCACCATGGATAATCTCCAAAACCACCCCATGGCCATTTTTGAACAAAAATGGTTTTTGAGCCCAGCTTATCAATACTCGCCTGGAGCTGACTTCTGAAAGTATCTGCTGCCGAGAACACAAATATGATTGCAAAAATACCAATGGTAATTCCCAACAAGGAAAGCATGGTCCTTAGTTTGTTTTGGCGCAACGCATCAGCTGCGAACCGAAAACTCTCTCCTATTAGTCTGAAAATAATCATCATTAGCGTTTAGATCAAAACTACCTAAAAAGGTTACAGTGGTACTAAAAATATAACAAAAAAAAAGCGCCGGGCTTAAAATTAATTTAATTCTTTGATAACCTATAATAAATATATACGAATCAGGATAATATTTCATAAATTTGCGCCCTTAAATACCACATCAAAAACATATGAAGTTATCTCAATTTAAGTTTAATTTACCGGAGTCTTTAGTTGCCAACAACCCTTCTGAACAAAGAGATGAAGCTCGTTTAATGGTTTTACATAAGGATAGTGGTAAAATTGAACATAAAATATTTAAAGATGTTTTAGAATATTTCGACGATCAGGATGTTATGATTCTGAACAACACTAAAGTTTTTCCTGCCCGTTTATACGGAAACAAAGAGAAAACCGGTGCAACGATTGAAGTTTTTCTTTTAAGGGAACTGAATAAAGAACTACGCTTATGGGATGTTTTAGTTGACCCGGCGCGCAAGATCCGTGTTGGAAATAAATTATATTTTGGTGATGATGATCTTTTAGTTGCTGAAGTAGTTGACAACACCACCTCACGTGGTCGTACCATCCGTTTCTTGTTTGACGGTACAGATGAAGAGTTCAGAAAAAATATTGAGATTCTAGGAGAAACACCCCTACCAAAGTACATTAAACGTAAGGCCACTGCCCAGGATAAGGAACGCTATCAGACCATTTTCGCGAAACACGAAGGTGCTGTGGCTGCTCCCACCGCTGGATTACACTTCAGCCGGGAACTGATGAAGCGCCTGGAGTTAAAAGGCGTAAACTTCGCAGAGGTGACCTTACACGTTGGGCTTGGCACTTTCAGATCTGTCGAAGTAGAAGATCTGACTAAACATAAAATGGATTCTGAGCAATTTATTATTGAGCAGAAAGATGCCGATATCGTTAACAAAGCCATAGAACGTAAAAAAAGGGTCTGTGCGGTAGGAACGACCTCAATGCGTGCTATTGAGTCAGCTGTTTCTTCCGGAAGAACACTTAAAGCAGCCAATGACTGGACCAGTAAGTTTATTTTCCCTCCATATGACTTCAGCATTGCGAACGCTATGATCACTAACTTCCATACACCTGAATCCACATTGTTGATGATGGTAAGTGCTTTTGGGGGATATGACTATGTGAGAAATGCTTATGAAGTAGCTTTAAAAGAAAAATATCGTTTCTACAGCTATGGAGACGCAATGTTAATCATCTAAAGGAAATCTTAAAAAGATGATAAAATAGGAGATTTGAAACCGTACGTTTTGATCTCCTATTTTTGTTTAAAAGTATATGTGAGGCGACCCGACTAAATAAGAATATCCGTATCGACATGAAATATTATGCCATAATAGTAGCCGGAGGGGCTGGTAGCAGGATGCAAAGCACTATTGCGAAGCAGTTTTTATTATTAGACGAACGACCTGTTTTGATGCATACCTTAGCGGCTTTTAATAACTGTGGACTTCATCCTCAAATCCTGCTTGTTCTTAACATTGATCAGCACAAGTACTGGGAAGAACTTTGTATAAAGTACAGTTTCGATATCCCCCATCAGGTAGTTAACGGCGGGACACAAAGATATCATTCTGTAAAAAACGGATTGAAGGCTATTAAAGGAAAAGGGATTGCAGCCATTCACGATGCAGTAAGACCGCTGATTTCTTCTGAACTTATTTTAAAAAGTTACCAGATTGCAGAGCAAATGGGTAATTGTGTGGTTGGCATCAGGCCCACTGATTCAGTGAGAAGAGCATTGGAAGCCGGAAAAAGTGAAGCTTTAAATAGAGATCAGCTCACCTTAATACAAACACCACAAACCTTTGACATCAGCATGCTAAGAAAAGCTTATCAGGCACCTTATAGAAATGAATTCACGGATGATGCCTCCGTTGTTGAATTTGCTGGTTTTAATATTAATCTTATTCAGGGCGAAAGGGAGAATATAAAGATCACTTATCCTGAAGACCTGGAGATTGCCTCCATATATATCAAGAACAGAAAGGCTATCTGAAAAAGCATGGCATTTTCAGATAGCCTTCTTTTATATTAAGCGGCTCTGTTTATGACTTTTAACAGAATAGCAATCACCGCAATAACCAGCAGAACATGTATTAACCCACCTACATTGGGTCCAAATCCATGAAAGAAAAAACCAATGATCCATAATATAACTAATACTACGGCAACAAGATAAAGTAGATTTCCCATAACGTTTTATTTTAGATTAAATCAATAAATAGACTGTTAACATCCATGACAATCTAAACAATCTTCGTTCCAAAAACAACAAAGGCCCCATAAATGGGGCCTTGTCCTATACTTTATCGTTAGTATTCGTCTTCATTAAAGAAGAAGTCATCCTTTGTAGGATAATCAGGCCAGATCTCTTCAATGGTTTCATATGGTTCTCCATCATCTTCCAAAGCTTGTAAATTTTCGATCACCTCAACAGGGGCGCCTGATCTGATACCATAATCAATCAATTCATCTTTTGTTGCAGGCCATGGAGCGTCTTCCAGGTGCGATGCGAGTTCTAATGTCCAATACATATTATTATACTATTAAGTTATTCAAATTTGTTTCGCAAAAGTATATTAAAAAATCTAAGCAAAACAAATTTTTTTTTCTACTTTTTCATGCCCAGGAGATCACTCCGGATCATGAATGCAAATATTTATAATCGCGGAATCCAGATGTTTTCTTCCGTTTCCGCATCCAAATTCAGTTTTCGTGCCAAAACAAACAAATAATCACTTAAACGGTTCAAATAAATAGTCATTTTTTCGTCAACAAAGCTTTCATCCGCCAAATGAACGGTTAAACGTTCGGCACGGCGGCATATACACCTGGCGATATGACAATAGGAAACTATTGTATTCCCACCTGGCAGGATAAAATGCTTGAGTTCCGGGAGTATCTCGTTCATATTGTCCATTTCCTTTTCCAGCAGATTGATATCGCTTTCATGAAGATCCGGAATCTTCATCCTTGACTTATCGGGATCAGCTGCCAACGAGGCTCCAATGGTAAAAAGGCGATCCTGTA
>CBFGNP010000348.1:0-5322 GCA_965650095.1 uncultured Pedobacter sp.
GCTAAAGCCAGTGGTCAGACCGTAATACATTAAAGGTTTTTTGGTGAGAATTGAAGTTTCATCGAACTGATTGATCAATCCATCATCATTCAAGTCCCGGTATTTAAGGTCGCCCGGTTTTGGGGTGTAGCCTTCTACCCGCGGACTTAAGTCTATTTCTTCCTGGGATTGAAAAAAGCCGTCCGCAATATATCCAAAATTACTGCCTACAGGCTGACCGGTACGTGCCTGGTAGCTGTATTGACGGAAAATCTCATCCTGATAAAGTACTTTTGTTTGCAACACGGAGAGGTTTCCATTTACAAAATAACCGAGAGCTCCTTTTTTTCCATTCCAGGAAATGTTGTTCTCAAAACCGGAGTAACGATTTTTCCCTACATTTTCGGCAGGGTATTGCTGACCAATCAGCTGGATTGAGGTCCCCCTGGTCTGCATCAGATCAAAATAAGTGTCATTAAAATACTCGGAGGTGATGGTTAAGCGATTGTTAAACAGGCCCAGGTCTAATCCAATATTTAATTTATCTGCCTTTTCCCAGGTGGCGTTTGGATTGGCCAATGCCGCTTCTTCATAAGATCTTGCTACACCCGGCGTTGCACCAAAATAATAGGCAGCAGCCGTTCCGGCATAGGTATAATACTGATCATAGATATAATAACCAACATTTGCATTACCTGTTCTACCGTAGTTTACACGGGGCTTAAGGGTATTAATCCATTCCACATCTTTTAAAAAGTCTTCTTTAGCTAAATTCCAGCCTAAACCGGCAGCATAAAATAAACCAAATCTGTTTCCTGGCTTGAACCTGTTATGTCCCCCATAGCTCAATGCAGCTTCAGCAAAATATTTCTCCTTGAAGTTATAAGTGGCGCTTCCCGCAATATTTGTATAAGAAGCTGGAAGATCTAAGCTCACTATTGTGGCCTGGTTATCAGCAAGGGCCAAAAGATTTAGGTGGTGATCACCAAAAGATCTGTCATAGCCCATGCTCAATTTACTATAGGTATAGGTTCTGCGTGCAGAAAGAGACAATTCATTTGGCTGATTGCCATTTGTTCCCAATTGCGCATAAACCGGTGACCCGGTTCCGATATTCAGGTTGTATACCGCAAATCCCTTTGTCCGGTCTACGAACTGGCCGACAGTGTTGTTATAAGAAACATTTCCTTTAATCCATAATCCAGGTAAAATGTCACCCAGTTGCTGGGTAATCTCAATATCTGCGGCCAGATCCCGTGTAGTCTCCTTAGAATAGCCTGCATTGTTTATCATGCCATAGATATTGTTGGAAAAAGTACTGTTCCCGCCTAAAGATCCATCCGGATTAAAAATGCTGTAGGCATTATTCGGGGTATTGGCTATTGCATTAAAAATGGCTGAGGTAGCGTCTTTTGGCTGATTGGATGAAGCACCTCCTGGCTGATTTGCATTCTGGATCCTTCCAAAAATATTTAAGCCAACGCTTAACGTTTTGTTAAGGTTGACACTTACATTAGACCTGATGATATACCGGTCTACGCCAGTATTGGTACTGTACGAATTTAAATCTGCAGTATTCAAAAAACCGCCTTCGTTCTGGTAGTCCAACGCCACATAGAACTTAGCGATCTCATTGCCGCTTTGCATATTGATATTATAACGATCCAAAGTTGCGTTCTTATTCAGAAAAAGCTTGCGGTAATCGTTATCAGGGTGAAACAGCGGATCTGTACCATTTCTATAAGCCAAGATATCCGTTGCCGAATAAGCTGGTGCCAGGCCGTCATTATTGCGTGCCTCATTATATAATATGGCATAATCTGCCGCTGAAACAGGTTTAGATCTGTTGAGCAGCTCCTGCAAACCATGCTGTGCTGTAAACGACAACTTAAACGGAGTAGCAACTGGTCTTTTGGTCGTAACCTGGATGATGTTCCCGGAAGAGCGCTGACCGAACATGACCGTTGACAAGGCATCTTTAAGTACAGTTATGGATTCAATTGATTCTGGTTCAATGGAGCTAAAATCTCTGGGCACACCATCCACCAAAATCAATGGAACCTGGCCTCTGATCCTAAAATCCACAACCGAAGTCGGATCATCGCTATCCTGAACCCCGCTCCTTTGTCTGGCATACAGTCCGGATAAACGACCAGGCAGAGCCTGTAAAAATGAGGGCGCAGGCGTGGTGATCAACTGATCGTTATATACGGTGGCAGTCGACTGCAGCAGGTTACTTTTCTGCTGACTTTTATTGAGCAGGTTAATCCTGTCCGGTGCGGATGTACTATCCTTCTTAATTAAGGCAGAACTACTGGGAACCGTCTGTGAGAACACCAGTCCCGGTGCCCACACCAGGATCAGTAAAAAAAGCAACCTTACTATTTTTCTTTTCAAGGAGTAATTACACATAAATATGTTTCAATAAATGAGGTTAAAAATTGACAGTGTTCTTAAAAAAGACAGCTGCAAAGAAGCAGGCCAGAAAAATGCCTACGCTGCGGAAGTATAGTTTTGTTCATATACGTTTTTTTAATTTGGTTTGATATTTGGTTGATTTGTTACCCAATATTACTCCTTAAATAGGTAATATACGCAGGTCTAATCGTTCATAACTACATGCTAAAGGTGTCTGATTAGCTTTAAAAACACGATTTCATTGTCATGGAGCTGTATACGGCTTTCATATTTCCCATTATTGACCCGGATTGTTGTTTTACTTACCGGCACCCCCGCAGACAGGTGTTTCAATTGCTCTACCTCTGCCCTGCTCAATTGCTCAGGTTTACCCATTTTCAGATAAGCGGTATAAGGATCATTTTGCTCATAGCCTATTCTGTACTCCTCAACCAGGTATTGTCCCTTTGCCAGATTCGAAACGCTAAATTGCACTTCCCTTTTTCCGGCCGGAACCTGCACCTGATTAAAATAGGTTTGGTTAAAAGTATAATTTTTTGAAGGATGGGTATAGTCCCAGATTAAGGCCTGAACGCCATCTTCAGATTTGCATACATACGAGCTTTCATCTTCATTTTTGAGCTCAGTTTTTCCGAGTTCATCCATAAATTTATAGGCATAATAACCCGGCTTTTTGATGTCCTGAAGATTGATCAGTCCAAAACCGCCATGGAAAGGCGTTGGTCCCGGCCCTGCTTCTTCAAAAATATCGGTGAAGGTCCAATACGACATCGAGTTGGCATTGGCAGAGGCCTTTTTGAGCACATGTAAGATAAAGGCAGCATTCTGGTAGGAATCATGAATAGGATCTCTCGACGAAGGAGAGGTATTCCATTCTGTAAAATGCAGTTCTGCATTTTTATATACTGAAGCATCAATGGTGCTGCGTACCCTTTTAACATCAATGGCAATGGTATCGCGGATACTTTTCAGCTGCTGTTTTTTGGTGCCCATTTCATCCAGTACAGAAGTAGTACCGTAATCATGCGTACTCACAAAATCTACCGGCAGTTTGTTCTTTTCGCAATGCGACAGAAAATCGCCGATCCACTTGACAGCCGAAGTAGCCGGACCACCCACACGGTAATTTGGCGACACACTTTTTACTGCTTTAACCGTATGCGCATACAGCTCGAAATAATCTGCCTGTGTACCATCAAAGAATCCCCTCAGGTCTGGCTCGTTCCACACTTCAAAGTACCATTTCTTTACTTCCTCTTCGCCATATCGTTGCTTCCAGTGTTTAACCAGTTTGGTGATCAGCGTATCCCACTGTCCATACGATTTAGGCTTGGTTACATTGGCTTTCCACCAGAAAATAGTTTTGGTGCCCGATGCCAGGCGGCATAAATCCAAATTCTACAAAAGGCCGGATGTTTATGCTCAACAGAAAATCGTACAGCCGGTCTACATATTGAAAATTATAAACTGGCTTACCTGCCTTGTCTAAACTATAGATCCGCATGTCGTCGTGCAGCAGGCCATGAAAGCGGATGTACTTAAAATGTACATCCCTCTGGATCATGGCAAGCTGCTGCTGCCAGTCGGCCCGTAAACCTTCATTTGCTCTGCCAGCGCCGATGCACTCATTATACACCATACTTTTATTCCCCGCAACTGATTTTAAATCAGCATGGATCTGGCGTTTGTTCAATTCCTGTGCCCTTGTCTTTTGAACCATCAGGCAGGGGGAAAACAGCAGCAATGCTGAACTTACATTTAAAAGAAGATGTTTCATTTTTTGCCCAGGTTTTTATAGCGTAGCATCGCCTCCACAAAATAGTAATCCGCATAGGTCAGGGGCACATCAATCATTGCGCCTTTTGGTAAATGACCAACACTATGTTTTAAAATAAAGCCACCATTTTCTCCCGGAGCGGCTTTAAACTTGTCGCTGGATAAGGTACGGATAATTGTTTCCGCAACACCCAGGTATTTTTTTGCAGATGCAGCATCTACATAGCCGGCCAGCTCAATTAATGCAGAAGCATAGATCGCTCCTGCTGAAGCATCACGATAAGCGTTCGGAATATCTGGTGCACTGAAGTCCCAGTAAGGTACTTTGTCTGCCGGCAAATTCGTATTGTTTAAAATAAATTCGGCAATGTGTTTAGCCTGATCTAAATATTTAGGGTCTTTGGTCTCCCTGTACATCATGGTAAAGCCATATAAGCCCCAGCCCTGACCCCTGGCCCATGCGGAATTATCGGCATAGCCCTGCACGGTCTGTTTTTTATTGATGCCCCCTGTTTCAGGGTTGTAATTTACCAGGTGATAAGAACTATAATCCGGTCTGAAATGATTTTTCATGGTCGTATTGGCATGCTGGACCGCAATTTTAGCATAGCTGGGATCACCGCTAACTTTTGTGGCCCACATCAATAGTTCCAGGTTCATCATGTTATCAATAATGACCCTGAATTCTCCGGGTTTTGAACTCCATGACATGGTGCAGCCGACAGTCGGGTTAAAGCGTTTGCATAGGCTTTGCGCACTGGTCAACAGGATGTCTTTGTAAGCGGCACTTGGCTTAATCTTGTTGGCATTGCCAAAACTGCAATACATCATAAAACCGATATCGTGTGAATCGATGTGTTTGATCGGCTCCATAATGGGCAATTTGGCCAGGCCTGCATCATATAGTGTTCTATCTTTTGTGCCTTCGTATAAATAGAACAAGGTTCCCGGATAAAAACCGCTCACCCAGTTTTTTGGTGTCGTGCTTTTAGACCGGTTGTACTGAAAAGTTTCCGGAAGGCTATCTGCCGGTACATTTTTCATCAGCACCTTATACTGGGCGCTGCCATCTTTAAGATTTTTATTGATCAGTTTTACAAGGTCTGATTTTGGCTTATAGTTCAGCTTTTTCTGGGCGCTGACCGTGCC
>CBFGNP010000349.1:0-5320 GCA_965650095.1 uncultured Pedobacter sp.
AACTTTCACGACAGCTTCAGGAATGGCTTGCGAGCCTCCCATATAGCCACAGTAAGAGAAATCGGGAATCCGGTTACCCTTTTCATCCGGCGTATAATTCAGCTTACCATCTTTACCGGCAAATATCGGCTTTGGCGGCTCTACCACCTTCACTTTTTGGGCAAATACCGATACTGTATTCAAACAAGCCCATACTCCGCAAAGTAACAGTAAGTGCTTTGTAACTCCTTTTGTGTATTCTTTAAAGGCGCGGCCTTTATTTTTCAGCATCATCTTTAGCATGGATGGTCAATTTAACTAATTTTTATGGCTTTACACTTGCCAGCGGAACGACGCTGTTGATGTAGTTTTCAATGTTTGAATAACCATTTTTAGTGATCTTTCCTGCATCGGATGCATCTTTAGGGTTTAATCCCTGTTTAGTTTCCCAGGTATCAGGCATGCCATCATTATCCGAATCGGTATAAGGCGTTCCCTTGTACTCCGGGTAGCCGCCAACCTGGCTGATGTCGGAAATGATTCCCGTTTTATAAGAATCCGCAGGCAAACGTCGCTTAATAAATTCTTTACCTACAGGTGCTTTTCCACCTTCAGTATATTTAATTTTTCCGGTCCTTACCTGTTCAATCACCCTTTTATCTACCGGATCACGCAGCGGCAAGCTGGCCCCGGCATTGGCTAAAGTATAATCGTAAGCCTTACGGGCATCAATGATACTTACTTTTGCCATCGCCATCGGTTTATTCACACGCATAGAATCCAAAACCTTTTGCTTATTTGCAGGACCTTCCACCTGTACACCACCATCCCAGTTGTTTTTTGTGACTTTATCATTGCCTTCCACAATGTTTCCATGGATATAAGCCTTACCGAACAAATGCGCGTACCTTTTGTCCCTGCCTGATTCAGGCTTCAGGATGCGGTAAGCGATCGGCTGATCCAGCGGGGTAATCGGACCGGGTTTATAATAGTTGTTGATGAAATTGTAGAAGGAATTGTTATCCCCACCATCCGCACTGCGGTTCCACCAGTTAAATACCACGTTGTTTACAAAGCCAAAATCGCCATACATACCCACGGATGGATTGCGGCTGATGTTACAAGCCCAGAGGTTGCGCATAAACGTGCTGTTTAAACCACCGATGGTGCTTCCGAAGGCATGATTATAGGTATCCAGAGCTTCAGAGAAGATAGAATTCTGGATCGTTACATTTACGGTTGGCAGCTTTACAGGCTTCGATCCGTCTGCGGGATGATACACATGTCTGTAAATAGACATGTTTTCATCCAGTCCCCAGCTTGCCGAAACATGGTCGATGATGATATTCCCTACCGGGTTACCCCCGATGGCATCGTCCCTGCGCGTCACATCCGTTTCACCACGGCGGAAACGCATGTAGCGGATCACCACATCGTGGGTATTGATCCATACCGATTCGCCGGCCACACATACCCCGTCACCCGGCGCAGTTTGACCTGCAATGGTAATATAAGGTGCGCGGATAATCAAAGGTGTTTTTAAACGGATGATCCCCGCAACGTTAAATACGATGATGCGTGCCCCGCCTTGCTCACAAGCCTCGCGCAGTGAACCGGGACCTGAATCTGCCAGGCTGGTGACGACGTAGACCCTGCCACCACGGCCACCAAAGGAATAGGCTCCTCCACCTTCTGCTCCTGGAAAAGCTACTAACTTAGCCTGTGGAAGATCGGAAGGCTTCGCTGCCCATGGAATGAATGGCTTACCATTTTTTGCATCCCGGTCTATAATTGGTTTTACTTTCTCAAACTGAAGATCAGAATTGTGTTGTATAGCGGCCAGAGCAGCCTCGGCTTTGGCTTCCATTGCCTGCGGTATCACCGGATACTGAGCAAATGTCGCTCCTGCGCAAAACAAGGATAAAATAGTAAAAACGGTCTTTTTCATAAAAGAATAAGTGGACTGAATGCTTTGAAATAGATTCAGTAGGTTTAAAACTCTGGTTAATTCAAAAGTAATGTACGGTTAACAATATATCTTATACAATTTTCACATGGTCCTGTATGATGTTATCATAATAGCCATCAATAAAAACAATTCATAACAAACTCATCCTCCAAAATGCTGCAATCGAAAGTTAAAGGAAACTAAAAAATAGGTAGTTAAGCGATTACTTTGACGGTCAACGATCTCGTTGTCAAACACATCTCTGGACACTCCTGTATTTTGATTCAGTAAATCAAAGCCCTGTAATCTTATGCTTCCCTTCCTTCCCTTAAGAAACCGGTGTTCCAGGTAAAAACTCAGCAATGTCGGATCGTTAATGCCGGTATTAAAGCCCTCATTAAAGGTCTGGGAAAAGTCGTACCCCAGTATCCAGTTTTTCAAAAAGTAATTGCGCCCCTGTACGCCCAAACTGATCTGACTGGTATGCCGGTCAGTAAATGAAGCGCTTGAATAAGAGGTGGTATTGTAGGTATATGAGGTATTCAGCTCTGTATCCATCATATCTTCCAGGTCTAGGCGTAACCTCAAGCCTTGAGTTAGGCCAAGGTTTTTACCAATATTGCGCTCGTTATTAGAGAAAGCGACATTATTGCTGAAATCCGAGCCGCCATAATAAGTGATCGTATACTTGCGTCTGGCCAGCGGAACGGATAAGGAATACCTGCCTCTGGCGCTGTAAAACCCATTTGTATTGAGATAACTTGTTTCCTGGCGCAAACTGTCGGGGACGATCACCTTACTGGTCACGATCTTATCCTGAACCTGTTCAAAGCTTAAGTTTGCATGCATCATGTATCCGGATGATAAGCCTGACTGCTTGTATTCCAGTCTCATCTGATGTACAAACTCAGGTTTCAGATCAGGATTTCCAGTAACCGTATTCTGCAGGTTTGAATTGTCAGTGATCGGCTGAAGCTGGATAAATCCTGGTTGTCTGCTGCTCCCATTATATTTCGCTGAAACTACTTTCTCCTTTGAGAAGCGGTATACCAGTCTGGCCGTAGGTATCCAGTTAAACGCCTTTTTATGGGTATCGATCGACCTGCCTATATCAGTACCTACCAAACTGGAAGGCTGTGCGGAAAGGCCGACCGCATAATTCAGCTTATCCTTTTTAAAACGGTAGTTCAGCCCGATCCTGTTGGTAATAAAAGTATAATCGTAATTGCTGCTCAGGTTTAAGTTGGCCGTTTCTACATTACTAACAGGCTCTATATCTTTCGTTTCCTTTAAATTCCCCGTTTTAGAATGGCTCCAGTCATAGCTGAATTCTAAAAAGGCAGCCTCACTAAGGGGCTCAATATAAGCCGCCCTTAGTCGTTTGCTTAGATTTCTTGTATCATTATTTGCCAGCTGATATTGCTGCTCAGCGGTTACCGCCCCCAGGGAGTCCGTATTGGAATAATCATTTCTTACATTCCTGTCCTCGGTGCCCGCACTGGAATTGAGATCCGCATTTAAGCTAAAGTTACGTCTTGGTTTTTCAAACTTATGGTTATAAAAAACTTTCGCACCAAAGTCAAGGGAGGAAGAATGGTTGCGCTGGCTGCTCTGCCTGATGGAAGAAGTCTCCAGGATCCGGGTATTGGTGGAGCCGGAATTGTTGGCCATATCTGTACTATACGCAACATCAGGCTCTATTTTCACATAATTCGCTTCATCTGGCCTCAGTTCAAAATTCCAGGATAAATTGTGGGTATTGTTCAGTACATTGTTGTTGTTCGATTCCTCTTCAAACCTGGTGTAATCCTGGTAAATATTCTGGCTGAAAACATGCTCTAAGGTGTTGTTTTTCTGATTATTGAACCGGTAACTACCATAGGAAACCACCTTTTCACCCAGGTTGTCGCGGTAATTTAATTTAACAGATTTATTGTCGGAGGTGCCCGCCGACCGCCCCTCGGTATTGTTCAGGTCAGCTTCAAAAGAAAGTTGCTGCTCGTCGTTCAGTGCATTGGCTTTAATCCCCCCGGAGTAACGGTTTTCACTACCTGCACCTATGCTGCTTTTAGCGAAATAACCTCTCTTTTTATCCGGCTGTAAATTGATGTTCAATATTTTTTGTGGGGTTCCGGTCTTTAAACCGGTAATGTTCGCCTGGTCGCCATAATCATCAATGATCTGTAAATTCTGAATGATATCTGCCGGAAGATTTTGAATGGCCGCAGCCACATCGTCCCCAAAATAGTCCTTGCCATTTAGCCTTACTTTGGTAATGGGTTCTCCCTGCGCAGTTATATTTCCGCTTTTGTCGACTTCCACGCCGGGCAATTTCTTAATGACCTCGGCTACCGCATCTCCCTCATGCACTTTAAAGGCATTGGCATCATACTGGACGGTATCTTCTTTTAAAATAACCGGGATCACGCCCACAATCTTAACCTCATTCAATGAATTACTTACTTCCGCTAATTTAATGGGCGCTAACCTGATCGGATTTGAATTCCTGGCGAGTTTAAACGTTTTTACAAAGGGTTTAAAACCGATATAATTCACCGAAACCCTGATCATGGAATCCTTCACATTCAAAAATCTGAAATTTCCATCTGAGTCTGAGGCAACAGCCAGACTATCTGCGGCAGAATTTAATTTCACCAGTGCTGATGGCAATGTTACGCCTGCGGAATCCTGAACCGTTCCTATCACCGTCTTTAATTGCTGAGCATGGCCCTTGAAGCTAAAGAACGCCAGCCCTGCAAATAATGTAAAGACATTTCTTACAGGTAAATTAAAAAATTGCGGCAAAAAATTAACTGCTCCCATTAAAACCAATTTATATTTGATGTTATGAAAGAACTGAATATTTACCTCAATTAAAATGATTACCCGATGAAGGGGGATTATTTAATACTGAACGTGGATATCCTTAAGCTGAGTTATTGATCAAGCCAATCTTTGAAAGCAGGGGTTTTCTGACTGCTTATAATGACTTCTTCATCAATAGCTGGCTGCAAAACCAGTTTTAACCGTCCTTTAAAATAGGGATGAATTTCTTTCGCCGCATCAATATGAATGATCAGCTTTCGGTTGACATGAAAAAATAGCTGGGGGTTAAGCATAGTGATCAGCTCATCAAGCGCATAGTCTATCGGAAACTTTTCGCCCAGCCTGGTGACCAGTAAGCTCAATTTATTGTGAGAATAGAAGTAGGCAATATCATCCGTTTTAACGGTCTTTATTTTTGAGCCTGATTTCACCATAAACCTGCTTTTGTAAGCGGATTCACCTTTTTTGATCATATCAACAATATCATTCATCTGGATCGGCTCTGCAGAGGTAGAAAAAGAAAGCCGTATTTCCTTCATTTTCTCGAGGCTCTTATACAGCTTATCA
>CBFGNP010000350.1:0-5319 GCA_965650095.1 uncultured Pedobacter sp.
CTGGGCGGTAGAGATGGTTGGTTACATGCCAGATGTTTATGGCAAAGGCGAAGATAAGCCAAATGGTAAGATCGTTATCCTTGAAGATAAAAACGGCGATGGACTGATGGATGACAGAAAGGTCTTCCTGGATTCACTGGTATTGCCAAGAGCCATTTGTTTAATTGATGGCGGTATCCTCGTGGCGGAGTCGCCCAATCTCTGGTATTATGATATCAAAGACGATAAACCTGGAAAGAGAATATTGGTCGACGGTAAATACGCCGACGAAGGAAATGTGGAGCATCAGCCAAATGGATTGCTGAGAGCGATGGACAACTGGATTTACAATGCCAAGTCTACCCGGAGGTACCGGAAAAAAGGAAGCCGATGGATCATAGAAAATACCCATTTCAGAGGTCAGTGGGGCATTAGCCAGGACAATTACGGCAGATTGTATTATAACGACAATTCGACCAACCTGATGGGTGATTACTTCGCGCCTGGTTTTGGCGCTTCCAATCCGAATCAGCAACAGGTAAATGGGTACTCGGAAAGGACGGTTAAAAACAACAGGGTATATCCGGCCAGACCAACACCGGGTATAAACAGGGGCTATATGCCGGGGGTATTGGATGATAGTCTGCGCTTGAGGAGTTTTACAGCTGCGTGTGGCCCTGTGATTTATCGCGGGAACTTATTCGGACCTGCATATGACTTTAACGCTTTTGTCGCTGAACCGGCTGCCAATTTAATTAAACGCGATATCCTTACTGAAAAAGGCTATGTTGTGACCGGCGTTCAGGCCTATGCGAACAAAGAATTCCTGGCCAGTACAGATGAACGTTTCCGACCGGTAAGCTTATACAATGGTTTAGAAGGTGCCTTATATATTGTAGATATGTACCGCGGCATCATCCAGCACAAGACTTATGTAACGCCTTATCTCAGGGATAAAATACTGAGTAGAAACTTGACTGAACCGCTTGGATGCGGCCGGATTTACAAAGTAGTTCCTAAAAGTAAATCTGCCCATACCGTAAAATTCAGCAATGATCCGAAGGCACTTGTCCGCCTGTTGGGGAATGAGAACGGTCTGGTACGCGATATGGCACAGCAGCTATTAATTGATGGCAGATATAAATCGGCAATACCTGACTTGAGAAAGGCGATTAAAGATCCTGCCCAGCCGCTAAAGGTCATCCATGCCATGTGGGTATTGGAAGGCTTGTCAGCCCTGCAAACTAACGAGGTGCTGTATCTATTGAAATCCGATCAACAGGCAATTAAACTGCAAGCTTTAACGGTGATCCCTTCTGTCATTAACGGCACATCGTATTCGTACTATATCGATGCACTCGCGGAGCTGGCCAAAAAGAATGAAGGGACGGTTGCACCGTATATCGCTTTTGCAGCAAATTATATCAAGCCATTTAACCCTGATGCTGCCCGGGATCTGTTAATTGATCTGGCCCGGCGCTATCCGAGCGACCCGTATGTTGCTGCTGCCATTGTGAGTAACCTGGCTTATAACGAAGAAAAATTTGCTGCAGCATTAGCACTTGAATTACCGGATACAAATCTGGTCATTCATAAACAATTGAAAAATGTGATTGCACTGATAAAGAATGCACAAAAGAACCGGGACCCGCTCTTGCTTAGCAAAGCCTACCCTAAAGGTGCCGCCTTGTTCGCTTCCAGCTGTCAAACCTGTCACGCTGTAGACGGCAATGGCATTAGTTCGCTTGCGCCGCCCTTAAACAAATCAGAATGGGTTATAGGTGCTAAGGAGAAGTTAATTTCTATCGTACTGTACGGCTTGACGGGCCCGGTAAAAGTGAATGGACACTTGTATGAAGCACCTGAAATTGCAGGAGATATGCCGGGAATAGGGCATAGTGATGAGATATCTGATGAGGATGTGGCCCAGGTGTTGAGTTTTATCCGCGGTTCATGGCAAAATAATGCGGGAGAAATTACGGTAGACGAAGTGTCGAAGACCCGTAAACGTCTTAAAGGCAGGGAGCGGGCATTTACCATTGAGGAGCTGGAAAAATAGGCTGTTTAATGTTGTTAATAAAGTGTTGAAAACCTGTTAGAAACCGGTTAAAAACTTGTTAATAAATATAGTTAAATATATTTGGCTAAAGTAATTATTCTGCGTATATTAGATCTATCAATTACGAAGTACTTTGACAGTCTGGAAGAAATACCAAAAAGAATCTGAGCCTCCGGGCGAAACGATTCTGGGAAATTTCGAAGGATCAGTAAGGGATGGAATTCAAAGGAGACAGCGAAGGAAATCTAAAAGCCAAATGCCGAGAGGTATACGGAATGAACTGAATCCGGAACAGACATTACACATGGAATGAAATATTCTACGGAATAAATCAGGAAGGTAATTTAACGGGTTTCAAAGTTTTTAGAAACTAGGGATACCACGAATTGTTAAGTATATCATCGAATTGATACTTTTCTTTCAGCTACGGCTGGAGAAAGGTGAAAGCGGAGCACTTGAATCGAAAGAGGAAAGTCTCCGTTTTCTTTTTATACGACAGTTTCGTATTCATGTCCAGCATGCCTAGAGGGTTATGATTATGCTAATTAGCTGTATTGACTTTCTATACGGGTATTCTTCGGGGTGCTTTAATTGTTTTTAGCCTTATTGATGCAAATCTTTTTTGCTATTTTTATAGATCATGAGCAAAGCTGTCAAACATTCCCATCCAGAGCAAAAGATCTTCGTCCTCGATACCTCTGTGATCCTTTACGACCACAATGCATTTAAAAATTTTCAGGAACATGACGTCGCTATCCCGATCCAGGTGCTGGAAGAGCTGGACAACATGAAAAACGGAAACGAGACCCGTAATGCGGAAGCCCGCAGCTTTATCCGGTTGATGGATAACGCATCGGGAGATCAGCTCATGAATCAATGGACGCCATTAAACGGAAGTAAAAAGGGACGTTTCAAAGTGGTGATGGACAATAAGCCGGATAAACTCGATGCGGAACAAATTTTTGGCAAGGGGAAATTTGATCACCGGATACTGAATGCAGCGCTGAGCCTTAAACAGGAGTTCCCTGAAAAAAGAGTGGTATTGGTCTCTAAGGATATCTGCCTGCGCTTAAAGGCCAAATCGCTTGAACTGCATGCTGAAGATTATGAAACCGGCAAAATAAAAAATGTAGAGGAACTGTATACCGGAAAGGCGGTGTTTACAAATGTGCCGGATCAGCTTTTCAAAACCCTTAAATCTGAGGGAAGTGTGGATGCCGAAACACTGCATATCCAGGAGCCAAAGGCCAATCATTTCTGTATCCTGAAGGGTAAACGCAAAAGCGTAACGACCTATTACCAGGCGAAATCCGGCAGACTTTTCCCGGTTGCCCCACGTACCATATTTAACATCTCACCGAGGAACGACGAGCAGTCCTTCGCCATCAATGCCCTGCTTAACCCGGATATTAAGCTGGTCACTATACAGGGGAAAGCTGGTACCGGAAAAACCTTACTGGCCATTGCCAGTGCGCTTGAACAGCGCAAAGATTACCGACAGATCTATGTAACCCGGCCAATTATTGCTCTAAGTAATAAGGATATCGGATTTTTGCCCGGAGATGTGAAATCAAAGATCGATCCTTATATGGCACCCATATGGGATAACCTTAGGTTTATCAAGGAACAGTATAGCTACGACCCCAAAATGCAGGCCAGGATAGATGAGTTTGTGAGTACGGAAAAGATTGTGATCACGCCATTGGCCTATATCCGGGGCCGGACATTAAGCAAGATATTTTTTATTGTAGATGAAGCACAGAATTTGACGCCTCATGAAATAAAAACCATTATATCGAGGGCAGGGGAGGATACTAAGATCGTTTTTACGGGCGACATTTATCAGATCGATACGCCTTATCTGGATGCAGAAAGTAACGGTCTGTCCTATCTGATAGAAAATGCCAAAGCACATGACCTGTATGCCCATATCACTTTGGATAAAGGCGAAAGAAGTGAACTGGCCAATCTGGCCAATGACCTTTTGTAAGGGCTAATGCAATTTTAGCTACCTTTGATCAACAGATCCAATGTTAGAAAACTTATGAAAAGAACATTATTGTTATTGGTGATTGGCTTTGCGGTGGCAGGCTGTTCGGCAGTTAAACCTGTCGCAGATAAAAATCTGGTCATTATCAGCGGAAAACTATCCCCCCTGGGCATGTCTACCTTTCAATATGGCACACATACTTTAACTGGAGGTGACAAAACCTATGCTTTAAAAAGCAGTAAGGTTGATCTGAAAGTATATGAAGGAAAAGATGTCATTGTAAAAGGCTTAAAAGTAGCCGGATACCCGGTAGATGGCGGCCCGGAATTTCTCGATGTGCAGGAAATCAGCAATAAATAAAGGCAAATGACCTGAAAATTTTATAGCTTGTGTCTTTGCAAATCTCATTTTATGAACCGACTAATTTTACTGATCCCTGTGCTGATGGTTTTATCCTGCCGGCAGCATCCAAAAGAAACTGCTAAAACAACGCAGCTTATGGCTGATGATCCACATTCCTTTTCAAAACCTGCTATCGCCTATGTAAAACATCTCGACCTGGATCTGAAGGTTGATTTTGACGGGCAGCAGCTGACTGGAAAGGCGAGCTGGACAATTCAAAACCACACCAAAGCCAGCGAGATCATATTTGACAGCAGCAAGCTCAATATTTCCAGAGTTACGCTTGGTGCCGGGGAGCAGGAGACTTCCTTTAGTTTTGGAACAGAAACAGCCTATCTTGGCAAAGCCTTAAAGGTAGCTATCTTGCCAGATACAAAGCTGATACACATCTATTATACCACCGGCAAGGATGCGAGTGCGCTGCAATGGCTTACTCCACAGCAAACTGCTGGAAAAAAAAAGCCATACCTTTTTACCCAGTCGGAAAGTATAGCTGCGCGAAGCTGGGTACCCTGCCAGGATAGTCCGGGGATACGGTTTACCTATAATGCAGCCGTAAAAGTGCCGGCGGATCTGCTCGCTTTAATGAGCGCTGAAAATCCGCAGTCGAGAAATGCCAAAGGTGTTTATCAGTTCAGGCAGCGACATGCTATACCGTCTTATTTGCTTGCTCTTGCGGTTGGCGATATAGCCTTTAAGGCTGTGGATAAACGTACTGGGGTCTATGCTGAGCCCTCGGTGCTGGAAAAGGCCACCTGGGAATTTGCTGATATGGGTAAAATGGTTGCGGTCGAAAACGTCACGCTGGCCGACAGCTCGAAGGCGGCGCGGCTGACGTTCGACGACGTGGCGCTGACCGCCGACGCGGTGGTCGGTGAGGTCGACGGCG